>JADFJB010000015.1 GCA_022566355.1 candidate division KSB1 bacterium | reverse complement strand
CTTGCGTTGTGCAAACCGGTCGATTCCTCCCCTAACAAGCATAACCTGTTCTATAAAAACACGCTAGAGGTCGTACCGTATCCCATTTTGATATTTGGTGCAACGACGGTTCCGGTCGTAACTCATTATATTGAAATTTACAATGCAAAGCCGATGCACGCCTATACTGTGAGTACTGAAATATTTGACTCAGAAGGCAGGTCGATACGGAAAAAAACCAAACAGAGGACTTTCAAGCATAAGGATTCAATCGAAGTTGGTACAACCCCAGTTACTGCATACCAGTCTGGGAAATACAACTTTCGGTTTTCACTTTTGGATAGCAGTGGAAACGAAGTCATCAAGACCGATAAATACTTTTTCATCTACAATCCCCATTTGCATGCCTTATTGGATCCCCTGGCTCACAGCAAAGCAAGTTTTGACAGTTTATCCGATGAACAGTTGAATCATGAGTTTGAAGTGGCTCGTTATGTCGCTACGGAATTGGAGATGGAAATGTTCAAGCAGTTAGAATCAGTTGGAGCAAAGAGTAAGTTTATGTATGAATTTTGGCTTAGGACCGCTGAAGGACGCGGTGAATTTCCTCCGATTATGCGAAACGAATACCTGGCACGCGTGGAGGGCGCCAACGCGAGGTACCGCTCCATGGGCAAGGACGGCTGGCAAACGGACCGGGGGCGGATATTCTTAATCTATGCCCAACCGGACGAAATTGAACGCATTCCCAGCGAATCTGACAGCAAACCCTACGAAGTTTGGCGATATTTCAAGATCGAGAGTGGTGTGGAATTTGTCTTTGTTGATCGCGGGTACAGTGGATTAGAGTTGGTGCATTCGACCAAACGTGGCGAATTCATGGATGATGGCTGGCGGCGTTATCTTCAATAGTGAATTTACGTGTAAGTTTTAACTCCAACAAAGTTTAGAGGTAAGTTATGCAATCTAAATTATCACCACTCCTGTTTGTAATAAGTTCTGTTTTTCTTCTAACTTCAATTTCTTTATCTCAAATTAACCGGAAAGTCAATTTACAGAATATTACTATTTCCGGTCAGATTCGCGATGAAAATACATATAAAGAAGTTAGCAGAGTTAATATTACTATAGAAGGTACTCAAGTTGGCACTACCAGTAATCATGCCGGTAAATTTACTCTTACAATATCTTTACAATATTCAAAAAGCAACATCATTTTCCAACACATTGCATACAATAAAGTAATTTTATCAATGGATTCCCTTACAACCCTAAAGTTCGTTTATTTACAGCCCAGGGTCATTCAACTACAGGGAGTAGCAATTGAAGAGGAAGGACCCAGGGGATTGGAAATTGCCAAGGATTTACCGCAACCCATAGCTATTATGAATTCTAAAGCGTTCGAAATCCGTGGTTATGTAGATGCTGGTGATTTATTACGGACTGATCATAGTATCCAGGTTGAAGAAGAACTCAGCGGCAGGAAAACAATTTCAATTCGTGGCGGCAATTCGGATGAAGTGATTGTTCTTTATAATGGCATTAAAATGAATAGCAATTATGATAACATTTTCGATTTATCTCTCATTGATCTTGAGGACATAGATCGTTTTGAAATTATAAAAGGCAGCAATACAGCCCTTTATGGGCCGGAAGCTTTTTCCGGGGTTATTAATATTGTACCTAAAATCCAACAAGATTATACAATCAGGTTTCAGCAACGGTTGGGAACATATCGGTCCGGCAATTGGGGGTTACATCTGTATCAAAAATACAATAATTTGCAAGGAGGCTACAGTTTTAAACAAGGCGGCGCCAAAAGGGAATTTGTTGATCGTGAAGGGGATGATGATAGTGGTCTTGAGAATAAATCAACGCACCACACAGCAAACTTAAGTTACAGCTTTGCAGAGCATGCAGATGGTAGACCAGCAAGCTTATTGAGTTTTATGTGGATTTCAAGTTCTCTCGATTATGAAAATTTACGAGATAGTGAGTTTCTGGACAACAATCATCAAATGGGTTCATTAAAATATACGCAACAAACCGGGAAATTAAAAGGACTCGATATCTCTGCATCCTATCGTAAACTTGATGAAAACCAGGTTCTATTTGTTCAAGGAGAATTAGAGCGCTCCATAGATGATCAGTCAATCTATTTCGATATTGAGAAGGGAACTAAATTTGGTCTGGTTGAATTTCTTTCTGCCTATCAATTTCGAATCGCTAATCTCGATTTTACAGATAAAATCGATTCCCCGAATTTGCAGCAGATTGGCCTGGAATCTGCAGATCTAAAAAGACAACATCATGGATTTGTATCGATTCTAAAATTACATGACGAATTAAAATCTGGTTTCCTCAAAACTTTTAATATGGATGTAAGTTTTCGACACGATCGTGTAAGAGATGAACAAGAGAACCCGATATTTAGAGGAGAAGACAATTCACAAGAAGATGAAATCGGTCAATTTAATGGAAATAAATGGAATGAAAATGTTTTTAAATTTTCTATCGCTTTGTCCGGATATGAAGATTTTCTGTCTTTTGATAGTTATTTAAATGTTGGTTCTAATGTCAAATTTCCGACACTTTTTCAACAGATCAGTTCACCCCTGTCCTTAACTTCAGCTAGGTTTCAACCAAGCCTTGAACCGGAAAAAAATCGGAGTATTGAAGTGGGATTCAATGTGGCAAGAGAATTTCGAGGTTTGCCGGTTATCTATGGCTGGAATATATCCGGTAATTATTTCAGTAATAATTATGAAAATAAATTTCGATTGTCAGTAACACCGGGAATTCCAGTTACTTTTTATGATAACGTTAAAAATGCAGATATTTCAGGTCTTGAGGCTGAAGCCAGTGTTTACATGTATAAAAAGAAAATTACATTGCAGTACGGTTTATCTAAATATAAGATTTCTGAAAAGGCAGCTTTTCCATTTAAATCGGATTTTAAACACACTTTTAATTTAATTATAGACCATATGGGCTATTCTTTTCAATTGCATTGGTTTAAAGAGGGGGAACAAATTGGGTGGTTGCGGCTATCGACCAGCGCTCAACCTGCTGATCCAAATCAACCGGGATTTGGTGAAATCGCTTTACCCTCAAATTCAAACTTAGATCTGCATTTGAGTAAACAATTTGAAATTGCCAAATTGAAGTTGTTTGTTAATGCAAGTGGCCGGAATTTATTGAATAGTGAAGATGTTATTTTAGAAGGATTGGCAATTCGTGATCGGCGCTTCTATGTCACGATGGGAATGCAATATTAGGTTTTTTCATAAAAAACTTCTTAAATGCTATTGATAAACTTAAAAAACATTCCAAAGAATTAGTCCTTATTATAGGCAGATTTTGTTAGAATATGTCACAAACCATGAATCGAAAATATCATAAAACATATTTTTTGCTTTTTCTATGGATGGCTATTTGGATTTTAAGTTGTTCGGACAGCCCATTTGGTGAAGAAATTAAAGAGAATTCATCCGAGACGGTAGAAGGAATTGTAAAACTATCGGAAAATGAAAATCCAGGTGGAGTTTATATTTGGCTTGAAGATACTCAATTAAATACTTTTACTGATGGAAATGGAGAGTTTAAACTCATATTGCCGCAGTCAAACTCATTAGAAAATGGGATTTTCAGACTATTTTATTATGTTGCTAATTATAAATTATCTTCATCAAGTCTTGTTGTGAATAAAGGAAAATTTATATTATCCAGGGGCGATTTAGATAATAAAGGCAAGTTAGTTGGAACCAAATCTTTAGTAAAGTTACTTAGAATTAAAACTGATGTAAACCCGGATACTGTTGACAGAAATTATGAAGGTCCTATCCAGGTTTTAGTAACTCTTCAAGCAATGCAAGATTCGGTACAAGTGGTTTTACCAAAATCAATAGAGGGATCGCGTAGTGCAATCATTTTTAGTCGCGATGGTCAAGTTAATCCGATTGTATTAAATAATAATAATAGTTTTGTGTTATCAAACCATAAAATTGGGAATGAGGAAGAAATCTTGAAATATGGATTTACCCTTTCATCAGGGTTACTACCCAATGGTACTTATCAAATTATACCTTATTTTTTAATTATTCAGGATGAATTACCGGTGGAATTAATTGCGAGTATTGATTCAGCAGCTGAAACATTTGGCCCGAACTTTCTTAAAATACCCTTCAAAAGAGAAGGAGGCATGTTTGTAATTATTCAGGAATTGTAGTAGATTTACCGATTATAAGCAATAACATTTATAGGTGTTGTTATGAAATTTGATAGACTATTTCTAGGGGTTTTGATCATTGGGTTAGTTTTTAGCTATCAATTAAGTTGTACGAAGTCACCCTTTGAGGCTGATATAGCACCCGAACCTAGAATTATTAGAGGATCAGTAGATTTATTGAACACATCGCCTGATGATAATATATTTGTTTGGTTAGAAGGTTTTGATTTAAGCACCAGAACTGATGAGTCGGGGGTTTTTAGTATTGAGATACCAAAAGAATTAAGTGAATCTACATCAAGTTTAAATGGGATATTTAAACTTTATTTTTATGTAGCTAATTATGAAATAAAAACTGTCAGCATACCTGTAAGAAATGGATTGTTTTTATATGGCGAGGGAGACTTAAATAATCAGGGTTCTTTAACACATACAATTCAAATGCATAAGATTTTGGATATATTGACTTTGGTAGAACCGCAATGGGTGCCTAATTGGTATGAGGGACAGATTGATGTGCAAGTCACTCTACAAGCAACTTTCGATTCAGTGACTGTAATTTACCCCAAATCAATTGGAGGTTTGTTGGGTGCAGTCCTATTAAGGAATCGGGAAACTCAAGAAATTTTTGTTGATATTCCGGATATTGGTGCATCAACCAGGGCATACGATGTTATTGGAACTGAGCCTGAAAGCCGTCGGATGATTTTTCAACTTAATGGTACTAACTTTAGAGAATTATTTTTACCTCTTGGGGCTTATGAAGTCATTCCGTATTTTTTGATAGAGCACGATAATTTACCACAAGAATTAATTAAGACGATTGCGGTCGACGCTGAAGTTATCGGAAAGAATTTTTTGAAAATACCTTACAGGCGAGTGGGTGGCGATTTTCGAGTCCTTGATTATCCAAAAAAAGACTAACGAATAATTAGTGTTTGAGCGAAAACTCCTTGCGTATGCCACATACTGTCATTTCGATCCCGCTAGACGGGAGAGATATCTTATAAGTTTCTATAATTCTGATGTCTTAACATGTTTTTAAAGAAAAGATTTTTCCTTGTGGAGTTTATCCTGAACGCAGCCCAAGGGCTTTGTCGAAATGACAAATGATGAATTTTCGTTCAGACACTCATTAACCTGACCTATTCATAAACCTTATAACTGTTATCTGATAAAAGATCATTTCACCCTATTCTCATGATTAACATTCTGCTTTTTCATATGTATGGAAATGGATCCCGTCGAGCGACGGGATGACATAATTGGAAGTTTTAAGCTTAAAAATATGATTCATGAATTATCCAGGTTAATTTACATTTAAACGATTTGCTACCAGGTTATTTAGAAAATCAATAATTGTTGGATCATTTGGAATGAGTTCCAACCCCAATTTTAATTTTTCGATTGCAGATTCCATATCTCCTGAGTTCAGATAAGCCCGGGCTAAAGAAATATGAGTTTCAGGATTCACTGGTTTAACATCGGTTGCTTTTTGAAATGCATCAAATGCTTTTTCTTTTTTCCCCTTTCGTTGATAAGCGGATCCCAGGTTAATTAAAGCGGTTTCATAATCGGGTTTAATTTCTGACGCCTTAATAAAACAGTTGATTGCTCTGTTTAGTAATCCCCTGTTGCCGTAAGAATTGCCCAGGTTCACCCAAATAAAGGGATCATCCGGGGTAATTTCCAACGCTTTTTTATGCATTTGGATGGCTTTGTCAAATTGGTTTTTTTGAGCATACACGGATCCGAGGTAATCCATAGCTAATGCCCAACGAGCCCTAACAGCATGCTCTTGCCCAGTTTGATTTTTTAATTGATCTTTTAGATAATTTCGTATTTCCGGTTTAAAACCGCTCGTCATATGCAGAATCATTAATGCAAGAGATTTAATATCCAAATCCTTATTATCAACCAATTTCTTGAGTCTATCAATAATTTCATTCTCAAGGTGCGGCATATCGGGAGAAAGAAATGTTTTTACAAAATAACTAAGGCCGATAGTTTGTGCCATTCGGTGATTCCCATTTACAAATAGCAGCTTTTCAGCACCTTTTTTTCGGTCGTTAATTGTATCCAAATCGAATAAATTTGCAATAGATTCTTTGTGAGGTTTTAGCTCGCCATACCACTCATCTACCTTTGCTTGAAGCCAATCGATACTTTTATCCTTATGACATTGATGACATGCATCTTCAATACCTATACTATTATCAAAAGAAGGCCTCGGAATAGGTATTGTATGATCCGATCTCGTAAAAGTAATATGCTCGCCAACATTTTTATGCTGAAGAAAAGGCATATGGCAAGTAACACACAAATTTCCTTTTGAGTCAGGCTTGTGTCGTGAGTGAGCCTCTTGTTTTTCTGTTTTGCTTGGATGGCAGGATAAACACTGGCCATTAGCGAATTTTCCGATAAGCTTTTGACCATTTATGTCACGATACTGATTAGAATGTGGACTATGGCAATCCACACATGTCATCGAACCATTGAGATAGCAATCGCTGAATAAATGATTCTGTTGGTATGCAAAACGCCGTACACGCCCATCTTCAAAATAAGGATTTGACGCAAGGATAGGCAGTTTTAATGAGTAATATTCCTCCAGGGCTTTTCCCGGTAAATAATTTGGTTTGATGGGATCTTTGACGGCATGGCACTGAAAACAAATGTTTAAGGACTCGTCCTTTGTGATGGTTTTCAAAGATTCCAATCCGATATCTTCAAGCTCATTCGCAGTTTTTGAATTCATCAAGTCAATATGCCTTTTACCGGGACCGTGGCAAGATTCGCAATTGATTTTGAGGCTTGTGAACTTTGTTTCATATTTTTTCTTTTTCAGATTGTAGTTTACCATAATTTGGCTGCCATGGCAATTTTGACAATTAGTGAAGCTGTTTTCGGTTCCCAGAATGCGCTGTGGTGGCCAGTCACTCAATTCAGCAAGAAAGAGCTCGCCATTGACCGGAAACCAATTGTTATTTCTCCTGATCTGGCTGAACCAGAGGTCTTCCTGCTTGCTAAAATCGAACGGAAGGAATCTGTAGCTGCCATCCGGGAATTTTGAAAAATAGCTTTGGGTACCTCCTCCTACCATATGACCACCACCGATTACTGCATCAATATTATATTCTATTCTCTGACCGTTGCTTAGTTCTATCGTGAATTTATGGTCTTGTTCGTTGGAAGGAGTAACGATTGCGTCACCATAGGTTAAGGTTGTATCAAATGAGCTAATGATTTTTACTTTATCTGGCGTTCCTCCCGCTTTACCATGAGTGGAATTATACCATAAATTATACTGTTCCTTGTGGCATTTCATACAAGACTCTGCTCCGGTAAAATCTTCAAACCTGGGTCCTTTTGTTTTTGAAGTTTTTTGCGGATCTGGAAAATAATTTAAATCATCTAAACCGGCAATTGAATTGCCAAATTCACCTGTGATTAATCTTTTTAAATTAGAAAAGTCAGAAATTAAAAAAGCAGAAATAACGATTATGATAATCACACCGACGATTATTGTCGTTTTTTTTAGATTAGTTAGTTTAACCTTTGGTTTTACTTCCCGGGGTTGAACTTTTTTAGACTGAACTAACTCTTTGGATTTTTTGTGCCGTATTCTATTTTTTTTCATTTCCTAATTTGACTTGTTTTGTATTAACTTGATCTTACAGGATTCTCGTCACTCATCTTCATATGTAAAAAAAAATAATAGTTAATTTCTTGTTTTAAAACAATAAAATTAGTAGACTTATTGACTTACGAAAATAAGGAAAATTAATTATACTGGTTTTTATCTTGATTCTGGCCTCGGATAGTTAGCATTTTATGACAATACATTTGTTACTCCTTTGAGAAAAATTGGAAATTAAAAGCTATAAGATTATGGATTATTGATATGCCTATTTATGAATATAAATGTGTAGAATGCCAAAAAGAATTCGAGATATTTCACACATCTTCCGGCTTGGATTCGGTTGAATGTCCGAAGTGCAGATCAAAAGAGACGAAGAAGCTTTTTTCAACATTTGCTTCTACATCTTATGAGTCAGCCAGCGTTGCTGGTAATGGTTCGCAAGGATGCTGTGGCGGCAGTTGCGGTTGTAATTAATTTACCGATTGATCAAATATTTACACCCACCAGTTTCAAATTAATTAATTCGGAAATTTCGTTTCTATTCAAAGTTGTTAGGATCAAGGAATTTTATCCTATGCCTACGCTTAGCCGCGGCCTCCTTGCAACTTGATATCGAAATTCATATAATTCATAAGCTTTTAGTCAACCAATCATTTGAAAATTAGACAGATGATAGAGATCATAACAAAATCACTGCGAGAAAGCCTGGAAATCAGCCTATATATATTTTTAATGATGGTTGTTTTGGATTTGATTAATATTCGCTCCCGGGGAACCTTGCATAATATGATTCAAAAGAAAGCATGGAGGCCATACGTATTTACTTCAATGCTTGGCGTAATTCCCGGTTGTTTTGGCGGCTTTATGTCTGTATCTATGTATATCCATGGGATTGTTGGAATTGGCGCTTTGACTACTGCTTTGATCGCTTCAAGTGGTGATGCTGCTTTAGTTATGATCGTCAAATTCCCTTATGCTGCCCTGGTTTTATTTTTTTGTTTGATTATTATCGGGTTATTGGGCGGCGGGTTAATTCAATGGATCATTACTCGTTTGAAATTGCCAATTCAAACTGAATGCCAACTACAAGAAGTACATGAAGATGAAAGAAGTGTTAAACATTATTTTTTCGATCATATTTGGCATCATATCGTAAAAAGACATCTATTCAGAATTTTTATCTGGATGTTGGGTGCATTTTTATTCCTTAATTTTGCTTTTCATTTCTGGGATGTCGATTTGTTTGTGAGGGAGAATAAGCTTTGGGTTTTATTCCTGGCATCATTAATCGGTCTTATTCCTGATTCCGGACCTCAATTCATTTTTGTTTTTCTTTTTGCGGATAGTACTATCCCGTTTTCCGTTTTGCTTGCCAATACAATAAGCCAGGAAGGGCATGGCATTTTACCGCTTGTGTCTTACTCTATTCGAGATGCGTCTTTAATCAAACTGTACAAATTTATTTTGAGCATAATTATTGGTGGCTCTGTTTATTTGTTTGGACTATAATTGAATATGGTTTCATAAGTTATTTTAATAAAATTAATCAGCAAAATTATGAGGATGTAATGAATATTGGTATTTGTTGTTACCCTACCCATGGTGGAAGTGGAGTATTGGCCACAGAATTAGGAATTGCACTTGCGAACGAAGACCACCATGTTCACATTATAAGTTATTCAGTCCCATTCAGACTCAGACAATTCCATCCAAATCTATTTTTCCATGAAGTGAATTTGATATCTTATCCTTTATTCAAGCATCCACCTTATGAGCTTGGATTGATCAATAAAATTGCGGAAGTTGCGAAATCAGCAAAATTGGATATTGTTCACTCGCATTATGCAATTCCACATGCATTTTCCGCCTATGTGGCCAAGCAAATGCTAATGCCTAATGAACCTAAAATAATAACAACCCTTCATGGAACAGATATCACTTTAGTGGGAACTGACAGTTCATATTATGATCTTGTTAAATTCAGTATCGAAGCTAGCGATGGAATAACGGTAGTTTCTAATTTCCTAAAGGAAAAAACAATAGAACAATTTAAGATTCAACATCCAATCGAAGTCATCTATAACTTTGTGGATACTGAAAGATTTTCGCCCAATTCGGAAAATCATTGCCAATGTTACACTCCAAATAAGGAAAAAATAATAGTCCATATATCAAATTTTCGTCCACTAAAACGATTGCCGGATGTGATTCGTACCTTTGCTATGATTCAGAAGAAAATACCATCCGTATTACTCCTTGTCGGGGAAGGACAAGATCGCAATGCGGCAAATGATGTTGCCATACAGTTAGGCGTCCAAGACAAAGTTCACTTTCTAGGAAACCAGGATTATGTAGAAAGCATTTTGGCAGATGCCTGTTTGTTTTTGCTCACGAGTGAAAAAGAAAGTTTTGGTCTGGTTGCTTTAGAGGCTATGAGTTGTGGAGTCCCGGTAGTCGGAACAAATGTCGAAGGAATCCCCGAAGTGGTTGAACATGGAAAGACAGGATTTCTTCATCGGGTGGGAGATATCGAAGCCATGGCGGAAAGTGCCATTCGCTTACTCGAAAATACGGAATTACATCAACAATTTAGTCGAAATGCTCGAAAGGTTGTCATAGAAAAATTTTCCTCAAAAACTCACATTTCACATTACCTGCAGTACTATGAAAGAATTCTGTCAGGTAAGGAATAGGATTTTTATCCTATTTTAAAAATCTAATTGAGGTAAATGGTTTTAAGGATGTCCCGAGGGGTATTAACAGGCATTTTAGCATCAAAATAAACTTTTTTCATGTAATTTATGCCGCTGGAATATTGTTCGAAATTTGTATGAAGTTGTTCGAAAATGCCGGCTTTGGGTTTTGAAATACTTTTATCAAATTCGTATACTTGCTTGTAAGAATTCCTACCTTCGTGAAAGTATAAATCTAAAATTCCGATTTTTTCAATATATTCTCTGAAAATGCCGGTCATAAACAATGTATAATCTGCTACATGTTTACGGATATTTCTTTCTCCAAATGGATCAAAGCCCGGTTCTGATGGTTGACTTTTGTCCTCGGCCTGGATTAGCATTTCGACAATAGTATTTGATTTCAATTGTTGTAAATTCTGAATTTTATGGAGTATTTCAGAATTGGCAAAATGACCCAATATTTCTGCTATGTATAAAACAGCATTTCTATCAAATATTTGAACATCTGAAAAAGCTTCTGTTAGCCAACGGGTAAAAAAACTTGTCAGCATTTCATTAGGATCTTTATTTTCCCTAAACATCGCCACTTCCTCTTTTTATCCAATACAAGATCATTATAGTTTTATATTCGTCATTTGTGTGTATTTCGTTTAATACCATTTTTTCATCTGGAAAAGTTTTCTACTGTTTATCAAACTCATTTTTGTTTTTGATTGAATAGGCCTTGTCAAAATTCGTCTAATTCGTTAATTTAATGAGGCTATTAAAAAACCATTGAATAAAAGGAAATTGAGCTGGTATCAAATTTGACAACTGAAAATACGGTCTTTGAAAAACTTGATGATCAAAGACTTATATCTCTTACTAAGTCAGGGAACAAACAGGCTTTTGGTATAATAGTGAAAAGATATATGCAGCGAGCTTATTATGTTGCACTGGGATTTGTCGGATCTCATGAAGATGCATTAGATATGTCTCAAGAAGCATTTGTAAGAGCTTTCCGGGCAATAAAACGTTTTGAGTCCGGGAAGCAATTTTTTACCTGGTATTATCAAATTCTACGCAATCTTTGTTTCAATTTATTGAGAAACCGTAAGAAAACGGCTTATAGTTTCTCCGAATTACCAGAACATGAAATTACCTATATGAGTGATGACAAACTTGGCCGTCCGGATGAAGTTTATGAACAAAAGGAGTTAAAAGAGTATCTTTGGAGCGCAATTTATAACTTATCGGAAATGGATAGGGAAATTATAATTTTAAGAGAATTCCAAAACAATAGTTATCAAGAAATTGCAGAGTTGCTTAATTGCCCGGTTGGGACAGTCATGTCTAGATTATATTATGCCAGAAAAAAATTAGCAGAAGAAATGCGCGGTAAACTATGAATGAAAAAAATATTGATGAAAAAGAAAAGTGTCGGCTCCTAATGATGGCGTTAGTCGATGGAGAATTTACTACTGAAGAAAAAATAGAGTTAGACACCCTCATCAATAAATATCCGGATTTACAGAAAGAATATAAAGAATTCTTGATATTAAAGGAGGTGACGCAAACCATGAAATTAAAAGAACCTGATCAAGAAATTTGGCTAACTTATTGGCAAAGTATTTATAATAGAATTGAGCGTAACTTTGCTTGGCTACTTTTTGGAATAGGAGCATCAGTACTATTGACATATGGACTATATGCCTTAATTATTAATATTTGGGAAGCCACCGAAATTCCACTTTTGATAAAATTCGGTATTTATGTAGTGATGCTAGGAATGGTCTTGTTATTTATTTCAATAATTAGAGAAAAGCTATTCCTATGGCGAAATGAACGATATAAGGAGGTGTTGAAATGATTTGTTCTACCACACATTCAATTGACACTAAAAAGATTGTCAAACATTTAGGGTTAGTGCAAGGGAATACAATACGTGCTCGTCATATTGGTAGGGACATTGCGGCTGTCTTCAAAAATATAATCGGTGGAGAAATCGAAGATTATACAAAAATGATGGCTGAGGCCCGTGAGCAATCGCTGGATCGCATGTTTGAACAAGCCAGAGAATTAGGTGCAAACGCAATTGTTGGAATTCGCTTTGCAACGAGTTATATGATGTCAAGTGCTTCTGAGATAATGGTATATGGTACTGCAGTTGTGGTAGAGTAAGGGGGTATTTCCCTTTATGAGATATTAATAAGGTTTGTGAGAATCTTTCTTGGTAGATAGTGGTATAAAATATAATATTTTCATATAAATCGTTTGCGTTCTAAATCTAATAAAGGTATAAGAACCTGAAACTATCTTAATGAAAAATTACCTCACATCTATTCAGACATACCTCTTATTCTGTTTGATCATTTTGTGTCATCAGAGTTTTATTGTCACAAGTTTATACTCTCAGGATATTATCCCTGGAACTAATCAATCCGAACAAGATTCGGTTATCATACAATCTAGTTACGAAAATTTATTATACAGATTGTACCTGGCCAAATTTGATTTATTGAAAACCATGCAGAATCAATCAGACCTTGGTTTGAAATTTAATACCAAGGCACTTTATTTAAAGCAGTATGAAGCGTTATATCCTATCTTTCCTGAGCTTTATAAATCGAAGTTGGAAAAGTCGTTAGACTTAAGATCAGGCGGTGGCAGTCAGAATTTGTTGATTTCTCCTGCACAGATTTTATCACAATTTCAAAAAACTTCCGATTGGGAAAAAAAACAAGGCTTCCGCTATAATTTGATCCCAAGTAATTTGCAGCTAGAAGTTCTAAAGAAGCTTTGGGGAGAATCAACGGCAACAAACCTGAAGTTATATGCTTCTCTTGATTCAACATACTTAGTTACAGCTGAAAACTTTGGCCGGCAATTGAGTAGGATGGTAAATTTGGGGATGGTTGAAAGAAAGATAATTTCTCCTCAAAATTTGTTTTCATTTATAACGCCATTCAATGTATTTCAAATTGAAATGAGTGGTTTAAACAGAAGGAACAAAGTTTACCTCTACAGAACCAAAGTAGATAAAGAAAAAATATTGCAGATATTACTTGTTAAATCTTATCAACTTAGAAATGATGAAGTCGGAAGTGAATCTGAGGTAAAAAGAATTAATAAAAAACTTAATATTGTATTATCGGGTTCTTAGTAAAGTTTATTGTAATATTTATAGCCATCCATTCTCCTTATACCAATCTACAGTTATTGCAATCGCCTGTTTAGTCGTTAATACGGGTCTATACCCCAATTCTTTGGTTGCTTTTTGACTGCTTACCACCCAACGAGTTTGCTTCATTTCCTTTAATTTCTCCTTATTCAGTAACACAGCTTTCTTAAATATCTTGCTATAGACTTCATTTATACCGACCATAATAATAACTATCCAATTCGGGATTTTTATTTTTATTGGCTTTTTATTAAGCTGATCAGCAATCATTGAGGAGAACTGGTCCCATGTGTAATCTCCTTCATCCGTTATGAAATAGCACTCAAGATTTTTATTTTGTTTATGAATCGATATTAAGATTCCCTTTACGAGGTTTTGAATAGAAACCACACTAAATGTATTTTCCTGACCGATTACAGGTTGAATACCTTTGTTAATGATTCTAAAGTATTCATAAATATCTTTTTCCCGGGGGCCAAAAATCGCCGGTGGACGAATAATCGTTATTGGGATTTTATTAGAATATTCCTGACATATTTCTTCTGCACGCGCTTTACTCCTGCCATAAGCGGTTATGGGTCTTTTGGGAATGGACTCATCTAATGGTTCGCTAGATGATGTTGGACCTACTGCAGCCTGACTACTGATTAGGATAAATCGTCGAATTTTTGGATTAAATTGGAGGATCGCATTTAGTATATTTTTTGTGCCATTGGCATTGACCTCCATATATTCCGATTCATTTTTGGCCTTTGTCAAACCGGCATTATGAATTATTATATTTTGATTTCGGACAAACCTGGAAAGTGCATTCTCATCGTTAATGTCACCTGTTACTCTGGTATAAATCAAATCACGTATGAAAGTTGTATCACTTGTTTTTCTTAATAAGCAAGTTAGTTGAAATTCTTCTTTAAGGCAGGATTCAGCAATATGGCTTCCTACAAAACCATTGGCGCCAGTTAATCCTATTGTTAAACTCGACATAATAAGTATTAATTTTGTAACCTTGCCATGGACTATCTACTGTACATAATGATATACGTGATTTGTGAGTTGATTTTAAGTTATCATTTTGTTAAATTTATGCAATTTATTTTTTCGAAAATATTATCCTTAATCTCAGGAGATAGCCTTGGATATTTTCAGCAAGTGTTTTAATTATCTTGATGCCAGGAAAGCGAGAAAAGAAGGCTATTATCCTTACTTTCAGCCTATTAACTCAGGTGCCGCTAATACAGTGGAAATAAATGGTAAACATTTAATCATGATCGGATCGAATAATTACTTAGGTTTAACCCAACATGAACATGTCATCGAGGCATCGATTAAGGCAGTAGAAAAATATGGAAGTGGTTGTACCGGATCCCGGTTTCTAAATGGAACGCTTGATATCCATGAAGAGCTTGAGGACAGGCTTGCAAAATTTATGCGGAGAGAGGCTGCACTAATTTTTTCAACCGGTTTTCAAACCAATTTAGGTGTGATCTCCCCCCTTGGCAGCAAACGTGATACGATCGTATTTGATAGAGAAAACCATGCCAGTCTTTTAGAAGGCTGCCGATTGTCGTTCAGTAAAATACTTAAGTATAAACATAATGATATGACTGATCTGGAGAGAATACTGGCTAATATAGCCAATTCGAATGTCGGAAAATTAATTGTAACGGATGGGGTCTTTAGCATGGGCGGTGATATCGTTGACTTGCCTCGCATCTGTAAATTAGCCAAAAAATATGATGCAAGAATTATGGTGGATGATGCTCATTCCATAGGTGTTTTTGGGGAATCAGGTCGAGGAACGGCTTCTCATTTCGGCCTGGATGATGAAGTTGATTTAATCACAGGTACATTCAGCAAATCTTTTGCATCAATTGGTGGATTTGTAGCAGGTGATAAACTGGTTTTGGATTATATTAAACACCACTCGCGTGCCCTTATTTATTCAGCTAGTATGCCTCCGGCTGCTGTAGCTGCAACCATTGCAGCGCTGGATATTATTGAATCTGAACCCGAAAGACGTGAAAGACTCTGGGAAAATGTCAAAATAATGAAAGAGGGATTTACACGACTTGGATTCAATATTGGAAATACTGAAACCCCTATCATTCCGGTAATTATTGGCGATGACGCCAACACATTCGCTTTTTGGCGGTTACTTTTTGACAATGGTATTTTTGTAAATCCGGTTGTTAGCCCGGCGGTACCCTCTGGAAAGGCGCTTCTTAGGACAAGTTATATGGCAACACACACAAAAGATGAATTGCATCAAGTACTCGAAGTATTTTCTCAAATTGGTTCACAACTTGGCATAATTAAAGAACTTGATATGACTAATGTTTCGTAAACAGTGTTACCTGACTAGCGTATAGCAAGTAAGAAAATTCCAGTTTAATTAATATCTTATTCACGTTAAACCAATTCCGATAATGCCAGAAAGTATAATCGTAAAGCCCGTCAGTAGCAAGGTTGATAAAAGGAAGTTTATCTTATTACCCTGGGATATTTACAAAGACGATTCAAATTGGGTCGCGCCTCTAATTATGGATCAAAAGAAGTTATTAGACACCAATAAGAATCCCTTTTATCAACATGCCCAAATCCAATGCTTCCTAGCGTACAAAAGTAATGAAATTGTTGGTAGAATTGCTGCAATAATAAACGACAATCACAATAATTTTCACCAGGAAAATACCGGATTCTTTGGATTTTTCGAATCTCGCAATGATCCCAATATTTCCAAAGCTTTGTTTGAAGCTGCAGAATCATGGATTCGTGAAAAGGGGATGGTTCGAATGCGGGGACCGGTTAATCCATCGATAAACGATACATGTGGCTTGCTTGTGGATGCGTTTGATTCACCTCCGGTTGTGATGATGACATACAATCCATCATATTACTCGCAACTTTTTGAATCATTCGGATTACAAAAATCTAAAGACCTGTTGGCTTATTATTTAAGTAAAACTAATATAGAATTGGGAAAAATTAAGCGGGTCGTCAGTATTATCAAGAAAAAATATAACATTGAATTGCGCTCTATTGATATGAAACATTTCAAACGGGATGTAAATATAGTGAAAGATGTTTATAATGAAGCATGGGAAAAAAATTGGGGTTTTGTGCCCATGACAGATGCGGAAATGGATCATATGGCCAAAGAACTGAAGCCGATAATCATACCTGAACTTGCCTTGTTTGCGTTTATTAACGATCAACCTGTTGGATTCTCTTTGTCTTTGCCGGATTTAAACCAGGCGCTTGCTAAAATTAATGGCAGGCTAATACCTTTCGGACTTCCTAAAATACTTTGGTATTCCCGTAAAATTGATATGATCCGGGTGATAATTTTGGGGATTCGAAAGAAATTCAGGAAAAGTGGTATAGACTCACTTTTTTATTTAGAAACATATTCCAGAGGTGTAAACATTGGAATGTCACGAGGAGAATTCTCCTGGATTTTGGAAGACAACTATCCTATGCGTCACACATTGGAAAAAATTGGTTCTAAAATTTACAAAACTTATCGAATCTTTGACAAAGAATTCTGATTTCTTAATCGAGCCAATAAAGAATCCGGCCACAATTTTCACAAGAAAAAACAACAATATTCTCCTTACCTCTGGTTGTTATCGAGGTTGGAAGTTTTACAAAGCAGCCTAAGCAAACATTATTTTTGACAGGGACTACTCCACGGCGATATTTTTTGTGTAGTCTTTCATAGGCTCTTAACATGGAAGGGTTAATTTGTTGGCCAACTTCTTCTCTTATCTTTTGTAGCTTGTTAATGCCTTTTGTTTTAAATCCCAGCTTTTTTTCATTTTCACTTTCTAAAATCATGTTGTCGATGTCCTGAAGAGCCACAAGACAGCGAAGTTGTTTGTCGTCCATTAAAACCCTCCTGCAAGAGCTAGTGTGAATTCCTCAAAAGTGTTTGCATTGATTAATTCTTTCCGTACTTTTTTTGAATTCAAAATATCAACCAATTTGCCTAAAAACGGGAGATAAGTATTTGATTGTTCCTGGGGGGGTGCAATAATCATAAATACCATGTTCACTGGCTTTTTGTCGATCGCATCAAATTCAATGCTATTAGCAGACTTTCCATAAACAGTTATCAAATCTGGTACTGAGATAGTTCGCCCATGCGGAATGGCAATTCCATGCCCTATTCCAGTACTGCCGATTTCTTCCCTTCTTTTTAACATTTCCAAAATCAATGTACTATCTTTTAGAGTGCTTTGGTCAGCAATATGGTTGACCATTTCCTCTAATATATCATTTTTTGATTTCGATTTTAAATCTTTAATAAAAAATTCTTCTTTAAAATAGCCAAGAAACTCATCTATGTTCATTCAACTTCCTTTTGTTAAAAGTGTGGATTACTCAAAAATTCTCGGATTACAGGCCGAATAAACAAATCTTCAAGATTAACGTGCAGTAAATCATTCCTAAATATTTGTAATTTTTGATCGAGTGATAAATTCTTATTTATAATGAAATAGGCCTTTTCATTGTAAAAACAGAGCCCGCCTTTAAAATTTCCTTTTTCATAACGCAAGGGAATTGTAAGCCTTTCCAGAAGTTCTTCCAATTCTTGCAGTAGAATTTGTTTTTGATTTTTTGATCGACGCATATTAACCCTACAAATATTGATCGAGTTCTTTGCGTTTTATTTTATCTACCAATTCTTTAACGTCTTGAGTTTTGTCTTTTTTGCAAATCAGGATTGAATTTTCCGATTTTACCACAACCAGGTCATCAACCCCTAAAACGGCGATTAAATCGGAATCAGAATCTATATAGCAGTTTTTACAATCCATTGTTAATCCATTTTCAATGATTGTATTCCCGTTTTTATCTTTGGGCGAAAGATTGTAAACTTCATCCCAACTACCAACATCATTCCAGCCAAATTCGCATTTAAGAACGGATACATTTTTTGCATATTCCATTACACCATAATCAATTGAAATACTTCTTATTTGGCGGTAAATCTTTTCAAGATGTGTGTAATAATTGTTCGAATTTATGTGGGTCTCTAATTTTTCCATTGAAGAGTAGAGTTCCGGTAATAAATTTTGAATTACTTTTAGTATAGTAGAAACTTTCCAAATGAATATGCCGCTGTTCCATAAAAAATCGCCGCTTTGCAAAAATTGTTTGGCAGTTTCATATTGTGGTTTTTCTGCAAAAGTTTTAACTTTATAAATCGAAACCCCGGAAACCTCTTTGATCTTTTCGTTGCATTGAATATATCCGTACCCGGTCGCTGGGTAGTCGGGTTTTATTCCTAATGTCACCAAAGAATCATATTCAATCGCTATCTTTTCAGCGATTAACAACGATTCTCGAAATCTTTCTTCATCCTTAATGAAATGATCTGCTGGGAGAACTATCATAACGTCATCGGGATTCTTTTGTTTTAAGTGGATCGCCGCTAATCCAATGCATGGCGCTGTATTTTTTCCGGTAGGTTCCAGGATTATATTTTTATCCGGAATATTGCTTATTTGCTCCAGTAGAACATCTTTTTGCTGGTAATTTAATACATAATAAATATCATCAGAGTCTACAAGCGGAATTAACCGTTCCACTGTTGATTGGATCATGGTTTTTGAATCGAGTATGGGTAAAAATTGTTTGGGTTTCGCTTCTTTACTTTTAGGCCAAAACCTCTTTCCGCTTCCCCCCGCCATAATTACAATAAACATTCTTTCTCCCTCAATAGATGAAATGTGATTTGCTAAATATTAGTACAATTCCGTTTCTAGGAAAACGTGACTTGAGAAATAAAGGTGTGAAAAATGAAAAAGGGAAAAAATTAATAATTGGATTCATTATCGATCATAACATAAGGGGAAAATAGAATTTAATCAAGGGGTTTTTAGTAAAATCTCCTAGCCAGGCATTTTTAAAAGTCAAGGGCAATGTTATAAATTCCAAATTAAGAAAATTATTCATTAAGATTAAAGAAGTATTTCATTCACAACAAAAATATTGATGGATAATTTTGGGAAAAACCAATACTGTAAATAATAAATATTAAATCAATGATTTTCATGAAAAACTCTGTTCGATATTGATAATCAAAACCATGTGACATTACGAAAAAGGACCTACTTTTATTGGTATTATTTAAGCTTAAGAAATATCTGCAAAAATATAAGAAGGAATACGCTTTTGGCTTTTTTGTCCTTTTAATGCACGCAATTACTTCAGCTGCAGTTCCATACTTACTAAAAGATCCTATCGATATTCTGAATGAGGTCGGGGCTGATCAATCTTTTTACAATTCAATACTCAAATTCATCTCCGTTGCCACTCTGGCCAGTATTTTTCTTTTTTATAAAAGAAAAGTCCTAATCGAAATCTCCAGGAAAATTGAGTATGATATCAGGAATGATTATTTTTCTCACCTGCAAAAGCTTTCTCTTGAATTCTACCACCGAAGCCGTACCGGGGATATCATGGCCCGTGGCACTAATGATATCAATGCGGTGAGGAATGTTTTGGGACCGGGAATCATGTATTCCTCATTTACTATCTTATTTACGACTTTCGCAGTAATCATGATGATTAGCATCGACTTAAAGCTAACTTTAATTGCTCTCACACCATTTCCGATTGTTGCATTTGCAGTCAATCGCATTGTAAAAAAAATGTTTCGCTTATCTGATCGTGTTCAATCAATTTTCTCAGATGTTACGGCAAAAGTAGAAGAAAATTTTTCCGGGATTCGGGTGATCAAGGCATATCGCCAGGAAAAATATCAAATCAAACAATTTAATAAAATTAATCAGGAATATTTGAGAAACAATCTGCAACTCTCCAAATGGAGAGGATTGATGTTCGCGAGTATTACCTTGCTGACGGGATCTGCATTCGCAATCATAATTTATTTTGGCGGAAGGAGTGTCATATCTCAACAGATTACTTTGGGAGAGTTTGTTGCGTTTTATACTTATCTGACTTCCTTGATATGGCCGATGATAGCAATTGGTTGGGTAATGAATATCTTTCAAATGGGCGCTGCATCTTTAGTCAGGATAAATAGAATTATGGCAGAAGAACCCGGGATAAAAGATACAGAAGAAACCAATCAACAAATTACCACAATACCCGGTTCAATTTCGTTTCAACATGTATCCTTCAAATACGAAAACAGCGAAAATGATGCCATAAGTGATATTCATTTCAAGATAAAGGAAGGTTCTCTCGTTGCCATAGTTGGCGGCACCGGTTCCGGGAAATCAACACTTGTTAATTTAATTGCACGATTATACGATCCGGGAAAAGGCAAAATTCTTTTTGGTGATCACGAAATCCGAAGCGTTCCTCTTAACATCCTGCGAGAAAATATAGGATTAGTGCCCCAGGAAGATTTCCTTTTTTCCGAAACCATTGCAGCTAATATTGCTTTTGGCAATGGCGAAAAGACAAGTAGAGAATTAGAGGAAATAGCTAAATCTGTTCATATCGCACATGAAATTGATACGTTCACAGACCAATACGATACATTGCTGGGTGAGCGTGGTATTAATCTCTCCGGTGGACAGAAACAAAGAGTTGCCATTGCCAGGGCTGCGTTGGGTCGTCCAAAAATATTAATTTTGGATGATGCTCTTTCAGCTGTGGACACAATTACCGAGAGAAAAATTCTGAATAATCTCAAGACTCAATTTTTCGGTGTTACTAAAATCATCGTATCCCATCGGGTGACTACTTTAACAGATTCGGACTTAATTTTAGTACTGGATGAGGGTAGGATTATCGAAAGTGGAGATCATAAATCCCTTTTAGCACTGGATGGAAAATATGCGGATCTTTATTACAAACAATTGATTGAGGAGGAATTAGAAAGAATTGCGTAAGGGTGGTGCAAAAGGCTTTTCAATAGCCGAAGACGAAATTACAGGGAAAGTATACGACAGTCGCTTAATGAAGCGTTTAATGGTCTATCTACAACCTTACAAGCTGCATATGGTTCTGGCTGTGATTCTGCTTCTACTATCTGCGGCAACTCGTTTGGTCGGTCCTTACTTTACCAAAATTGCAATTGATAATTATATCCTTCCGGGTAATTATTCCGGATTATTGGATATCATGCTTTATTTCATGGCGATATTAGTGTTACAATTCTTTGTCATTTACGGACAAACTTATCTAATGCAATGGATTGGTCAGCATCTTATGTTTGATATTCGCAAACATTTGATTACTCATTTGCAAAATCTTTCTATTCGCTTTTATGATCGCAATCCGGTAGGGCGGTTGGTTACCCGGGTTACTACCGATGTTGAATCTTTGAATGAAGTGCTAACATCCGGAGTAGTTGCGATTTTTGGAGATTTATTCACATTAATTGGCATTGTCATCGTAATGCTGACAATTAATATGAAGCTGGCGCTCATTACATTCAGTGTTATTCCTCTACTCATTTTCGTTACATTTTTGTTCAGAAAAAAAGTACGGGAGAGTTTTCGAAATATTCGTAAACGAATAGCGAGAATTAACGCTTATTTGCAAGAAAATATTAGCGGTATGTATATTGTCCAGTTGTTTTCTCGGGAGGATAAAAACTTTCGTCAATTTTCCAGGTTGAATCAAGCTCACCTGGATGCTTATATAAAAACAATTTTTTATTTCTCGTTATTTTACCCCATTGTTGAGTTTATCGGATACCTGGCAATGGGAACAACGATTGCTTATGGTGGTTGGAAAACAGCCAGCGCTTCCATAACACTTGGTGTTCTCGTCGCATTTATTCAATATGCCCAACAATTTTTTAGACCCATTAGCGATCTTGCCGAAAAATACAATATTCTCCAGGGAGCGATGGCATCTGCCGAGAGAATTTTTAAAATATTAGATGAAAAACCAACGGTTTTATCAGCAAGTTCCCCGGTTGAATTAGCTGCGATGAATAAAAAAATAGAATTCAACTCGGTTACCTTTGCTTACGATGAAGAAAATTACGTTCTGGAGAATATTTCTTTTGAAATTAAAAAAGGACAAAAAATTGCAATCGTTGGCCACACCGGGGCGGGCAAGACTTCCATCATCAATTTGTTGTGTCGATTTTACGATCCGCAAAAGGGCAAGATATGCATTGATGGTGTTGATATAAAGGATTTATCGTTGGAAAATCTCCGCAATCGAATTGCTATCGTTCAGCAGGATATTTTTATATTTGCCGGAACTGTGGCCCAAAATATTCGATTAGGAGAGGATTTTTCTAATGAACAGATACAAATTGCTGCAAACCAGGTTGCTGCTGAAGAATTCATACAACAATTGAGTGACGGGTATGATACGGATATACGTGAACGAGGCAGCTTAATTTCCACAGGGCAGAAACAATTGCTGGCATTCGCCCGGGCACTGGCTTTCGATCCGGAAATATTAATTCTTGATGAAGCGACTGCCAGCGTGGATCCGCACACGGAAAGTTTGATTCAGAAGGCGCTGGACAAGCTACTTGCCGATCGAACATCAATTGTTATTGCACATCGTTTATCAACGATTCAGAAAGCCGATCAAATCATTGTTCTGCATAAAGGCCATATCAAAGAAATGGGCAGTCATTCCGAATTAATGAAACTGGAAGGCATTTACAACAAATTGTATAAGATCCAGTATGAGGATCATATCCGTCTAAAAGAGAGTGGGGTAAGCCTGACCGCAGATTAATAGGATTAAAGGATTTTGCAGATTTGGTTATTTACAATCTGTGAAATCAGCATAATGGAGCGCGCTTTGTGTACGCTCGGCATTCCGTGAGATATCGAAATGAGTGTTCATGACGAGCATCCTACGACTCTCCCTGCATCAACATGTAGACTCCGACACATGAGAACCAGGCTAGGCCCGTAATCGAAGCCACGTCTATGAGTATTGTGGCCCAACCTTCAGTGAGGACAGAGACAACAAAGACACCAGAGACCATGCATGCCGTGGCACTAAAAAATCCTAACGATGAAATCCAACGCGGAAGCGTTGATGACTGAAATCCTGCCATGCTAAATCCGAAGATAACCACACCCCAAGCGACAATCTCAGCCGTGAATAGAACTCGAACGGTGCGGAACAGCAACCAAAACAGACTCGCCTCTTCAGAAAGAAGAGTGAAATCATAGAAGGCCATGATTTCAATGCCATTCGCAATCATTGCGTTCGTCACGTGTATCGCAGTCCCAAGCAAACCAACGACTCCCCAACCGGCCCCTAGTGCCCTGCGGCTGCGGCAAGTTCTCGAATACACCGCTGCTGCGAAGACGACAAGGCCAACGAGCGCCAAATATTTTAGCCCGTGAACAATTGCCCAAGTGCTGGCTTCAACTGTCAGATAGTCTTTAAGTTCTGGCAGCGATGGATTCTCGGGCGGAAATTTCTTGAGGAATCCGTTAACAAAAATGTGAATCGCGAGAGCCACTAGGACTGCAAGGCCGCCAATGCGAATCAGCCTATCTTCTTGTCGCCCCGTGGATTGGGTAGTTTCATCCATAGTACGCTCCTTCCTGCGGTCTAAAAAGGGGCTCACTGGTACTGCCAATCAGTGCCAGTGAAACTTTAAATCTTTAGAAGTCGTCATTGGTGTCCTCTGAAAAGCCGTATAAAAATCAAAGTAATCATATTATATAGGGAATGTGCCATATTAAACCGCTTGATTTATTGTGCATAATTTATATTTTTTGCATTAATGTAAAACATTTTATTATAATATCAAGCAAAAAATATTGCACAGGAGGCCATTGAGCGTAGCCATAGAACATTTATTTAAAATGAAACTTTTTTATAAATGTTACTTTGTGCAAAATTCCCCTGGTTAATCGCAAAAGCAATTTTATTCAACTGTTAAAATAGAAGACTTTAAGTTAGAAACAGGGCGACAATTGCTGCCAGATACGCGCCAGCTTGCAGTGCAAGTACCTTCAGCGTCTGTCGTGGAGCTTGTGGCAGCCATTTGATTGCGAAGAATACCACCACTGGTGTCTGTCCCACCATGAGTAGCTGAAAGATTTGGGCAGCCGACCCCTCATCGGCCTCGGGAAAATGCTGTATATTGCAGCGTGACCAAGCACCATGGCTAGTGCGGCGAGCGACATTACCAGTGGAAGGAAAGCGCTCGGTTGCTTTATCGATGGGACGTTCCTTGGAGTACCTCCAAAATAGGGTGTTATAACACTCATAATGATGAAAACTAGTATCCTCTTGCTGCGACCTTTCACTTAAGTTGCCTTTTTTTCGATATTTTCTTCAGGATTTACTCCTGAAAACCAATCAATCTTTCTGGTCAGATACATCACCACAGCTAATATAACAAACAGTCCAATGCCACCCATTAACAATGCAAAATCTTGCAGTTGTAGAACGATGTATAAGTAGCCGTAAAGAAGAACGAGTATCCCCAAAATTATACTTGTGTGAAGATTGCTTTTTAATACGCTCTTTGTGTATGTGGAAATCAAGGAAACAGTAGCAATACTTGCCAGGAAATAAGCATATTTAAATAACATATGTTCAGAAAACGATAGCAGAAGTGTATAAAATACAAGTAATGAAAATCCTATTAATAGATATTGAATAGGATGTATAATTTTTCTATTTAATAATTCTATCATAAAAAACGAAAGAAATGTAAGGCCGATAAACATGAACGAATATTTAGCTGTTCTCATATTTTTTTGATATTCATCGACAGGAAGCAATAGACTAACACCAAAAGAAGATGATTGAATCTTATATTTGTCGCCGAGCCATTTTTGCGGATAATTTCTGTTTAAGTGAAATATTTTCCACTTTGCATTAAACCCATCATTATCTATTTCTCTCGATTCAGGAAGGAATTCACCTATAAAACTTGGATTTGACCATTCTGAACTAATTTCAACACTGGTTTCTTTTCCAATTGGAGTGAACAGCAAGCCGCTGCTGCCATTTAATTTAAGATCGAAAGAAAATACAACATTTTGATTCGATTGTAGAATATCAATAATCCTGCTGATACCAGATTCCAGCACGTCATTTGTTTCAATTCCTGAATTGGCTAATAATTGAGTATCATTTATATTGAGAGTAACTAAATCCTTTATCCCCTTCATATCCGTTATACCTACTGAAATAAATGTGTCTTGCCAAATAATGTCTTTTTGAGGTACTTTTAAATCACTAAGATTGGGGTATCTAAAAATTCCTTCAAAATGCAAATCGGCATGATAGAGTACTACCTCATATATACCTCGATTCCTGACCTCAGGGAAAATTTTTCCGGAGATATGCAAATTCTCAGGCAAAAAATGTGCATACATGACTGTTGTTACAATCTCTCCCTTTTCGTTTTTAAAATGATAATTATAAGGAACAGATAATATGGGTCCTGTTAAGGTTTGTTCTTGACCCCATTTGGCACTCACTTCATTTATGGCTCCATCACGCCTTTCCTGTCTTTCACGAATTAGAGATTGAATCATGGCAGCAGGTATAAAAAAAACGATAATTAAAAATCCAATTATGAGTAGTCTCGCACCAATTGACTGTTTCATCCATTTGCCAAGCATAAGTTTTTCCTTCTCATTTTCAATATCACTATTATAAAAAAAGCTACTTAACTATATTAACAATACCCGCAAAAACGGGGTGTTATAACATTAACAATTTTAACGCAACATGTATATGACTTGCAAACCACACTGACTCCAATAACTATTTACGGCAGAATATACTATAATAACAAGAACTTTGCAATACAAAGTTTATAAAAAAATCAACGACTTTAATTACAAAATGATACTCTATTCCAATTCGTTATTAAAATGGAGCCCTAAGTAGTGTTTGACCGAAAACTTATCATTTGTATGGGCAAAGAGTTTCGTTCAGATACTAAGTATTAGTGTCAGCCAAGTAGCCGCGGCCAATTCGTCGAAAAGTGTTCTCAAATCGTTGGCATTTTTTCCTCATACATCAAGTCGAAAAACACAGCGTTTACGTGTTGGGCAAATTCGGCCGTGGTGGCGACGGTTGCACCCCGAGCGGCAATATCCCGGGGCACCGGCCCATCCTCCAGCGCCTGTGTTAATGCTTTACGCAGCAGGTTGGCAAACTCGGCCGTCGGGGGGAACCATTCGAAGGCAGCGGCCAGCGCCAGGTAGCCCCCTGTTGGATTCGCGATGCCCTTTCCGGCTATGTCGGGTGCTGTACCGTGTAGCGGTTCGAACAAACCGACACAACAACCATTTTTGGATACATGAGGGTTAACACTGGCCGAACTGCACAACGCGATAGAGCCGGCTTGGGCGGCGGCTAGGTCGCTCAGAATGTCGCCAAAAAGTCCTTCAGTCACCAGCACAGACTCTTTTAATCCACGTTTTCCCATCTCGTAGGCGCATTGGTCCACGTAGACGTGGCGACAGGCCAGTGCCCGTTCCTCGGTCACTTGTGTTGCAATCCTACGCCAAAGCCTACTGGTCGCCAACAGATTTGCCTTGTCCACAGAGACCAAACCACCTGTTTCAGTCACATAGTCGCACGCGATTTCGACGACCTCTTGGATTTGTTCCGGCGTCAAGCGAATTTGGTCCGTTGCGGGCTGACGGCCATCGCTCTCTTGACGGGTCTCGGCAGTCCCATAAGCCCCTCCTAATATATTACGCACAATAGTGAGGGGCGGTTGTTCCCCGCGCCAGATTTGGCGAATACTTATTCTTAGGTCGAAATGCTCTCGCAAGCGCAGCAGAGCCAGTTCGGGCCGATACTCCCGGGCATCAAAGCCGGGGTGGTCGCCAACAGCGCCGAAAAGAATAGCGTCGGCGGCCTCGCACGCCACCAGGGTCGCGGCGGGCAGACCTTCGCCGGTCTCCAGATAAGCCGAAGCACCCACGGGCCAGGGACCGGTGATTTCCACCCGACCATCTACAGCGAGCCTCTCTAATATTTCAATAGGACCTGCCAGCACCTCGCTTCCGATGCCGTCCCCCGGTAAAATTGCCAGTCGAATCATTAGCCGAGTAACTCCTGACCATTCCTGGTCATAATTTTTTCCAACTGTCTCTCGCCAACGATCGGTTCCACTCGTTCTATCCAATCTTTTATCCCGGCATGGTAGTCTGGAAATGAGGTGTGGCCCAGGTCGCTGCCGAACAGCAACAGTTCGTTAGGATAGTGGGATGCCAGGTATTCGGTGGGTGAAATCTCGGTCTCGGACAGATGGTCTGCCAGGACGCCGATTTCGATTCGCGCTCCAAGTCGGGAGAACTCGTCACCATGCTCATCTCGCCAGCCCAAAAAGGGCATCAGGGGATGGTTAATGAGCAAGCGCTTCACCCCCCTGGAGACCGCCGTCTTAAAAAGACAAAGGGTTTCATCCATGCTGACGTGCCCGGAACCGAGTACCAGGTCGTGGTCGGCGATGAGGTCCAACACCGGGAGCCATTCAGAGCCCAACTTGTCGTCATCGCAAACGGGTACTGGTGAAAATGCGAGTTTGCGATGAACGCTCAATGCAGCCTGGCTTTGCGCCGCGATGTGGGCGGCGGCGGATATTGTCGGCATCCACACCATGCGTCCCCCCAGTGAGGCTGCCACGGCAACGGCATCGGGATTTGCCCCGCCGGACGGGGGAATTCAACACGACCCCGCCCACCGTCTCCGGTCCGGCCAACGCCGCCCGCTCGACGGAGGAACCATGGTGGGCTTTTAACACCCATCGCACAACGCCTGCCGCTTTTGCAATCCGAGCCATCTCGGGGTCTGTGTAGCGCCTGGGCAATAAGCTGGGGGCCGCGTGAACGTGCACGTCAACGATACCTGTCATCATTTTCCTTGATACTTCCCAGGGCGTTTCTCAAAGAACGCCGCCAGCGCTTCCCGATGGTCGGCCGTGGGGTGCAGCAGCGATTGATAGGCGGCGCATGTGTCCAAATAGTCGGGCAGGGACTGTTCATATGCTTTGTTGAGCAGCCGTTTGCTCAGTTTTAATGCCAGAGGCGGTTTGCCCGCGATGACGGCGGCGATTTCCCGCGCGCGGGGCAGCAGTTGCTCGTCGTCTACCACTTCATTGACCAAACCCATCTGCAGCGCTTCCTCTGCGCCGACCAACCGCCCCGAAAAGATGAGGTCCGCCGCAATGTGACGCGGCACAGTCCGCGCCAAAAACCAGGCTCCACCGTCGCCGGGGATGATGCCCAAATTGACAAAACCCTGCCCAAAACGGGCGCTGCGGGCAGCGATACGTAAATCGCACATCAGAGCCAGGTCGCAACCGGCTCCAATCGCCGTGCCGTTAACGGCCGCCAGAGTAACCAGATCCAGTTGTGCCATTAGCCGGGTAATGCGTTGCACGCCTCCGCGATAATTCTCATACACTTCAATGGGTTCGCCGTTAAACATGCCGCTGTGGTCGCGCATGGCCTTCACGTTCCCACCTGCACTAAAAATCTTGCCGCTACCGGTCAGGATAAGAACCGATACATCGTTGGAAGCCTGCATAGCACCGATAGCGGTCTCTAATTCCTCAATTATTCGGGCGTCGGAAATCGTATTGCCGGATTCTGGCTTTTGCAGCGAGATGATAGCGACGCGGTCAGAGATCTCAACCTGAATATCTTGATAGTCCATATAGCCTCCTCCGTTTAAAGCTCAAATTTCTCACAGACCTTAGTCTTGCCAAGTTGACAACGGCTCACCTTGCCTACCCCGGCAATGCGCGGCAGAGATTCAACCCGCACAACCAACGAGGGCCGCATAAAGGGGGGTAAAGTCTGCGCTCTCGCAAGCAATTTTTCTTTCGGCAGCGCCTCTGGTACGACGACGTATAACACGACGCGGTGGTCCACCAGGACGCTGTTCTCCCGCCACAGCGCTAACTCGACAATTTCCTCGATTTCAGCAAACACGCCTTCGACATAGGGGATAGATACATACTCTCCCTTGACTCGAATAGACTCAGCCTGGCGCTCGATGAAAATCAAACGACCATGTTCGTCCCGTCGACCGAGGTCACCTGTATGAAACCAGCCATCCTCAGCCATCAGCGGAACCAGGCCGTCGGCCGTCTGATAGCCGGAGGACAGGATATGGTCTTGTTTTCCGCGCATCAGGATTTCGCCGTCGTCGCTCAAATTCCATTCGACGTCGTGGCGCGGGATGCCGGCATAGCGCGACATCCCCTCGGGGTGGGGACAAAGCTCGCCCAGACGCCAGCTCCAGATGTGACACAACCCGCCGGCCTCGGTGGAGCCGTAGCAAGAATAGCCCAGCGGTATTTGAAATTTGCTCATAAAGTCCTGGTCGGCGAAAAAAACACAGCGAATCTTGTGACCGGCGGCATCCTCGGGCGTGGTCGATTTTTTTAATATCTCTACGGGCGGGGCGTGCAAAAAGACGACCGTCACGTTGTTATCCTTGACCATTGACCAAAAACGACGGACGGAAAAGCGAGTCGTTCCCAGCACATTCGCACCACCCACTAGCCCACCCACCACGCCATAGCCCAATGGATTGATGTGGAACATGGACAGCGGCGCAAAGACCGTGTCTGACGGTGAGAGCGCCATAGAATCGGCGATAAAGCGCCCCAGGCTGAGAAAGTAACGCTGGGACTGGGCACAGAATTTGGGCAGCCCGGTGGTACCCGAGGTGTGCATATAACCTGCAATATCCGTTGCGTCTCGGGATAGACCACCCAGAGCCGTCTCCTCCCCGTCCGCCTCTAAAGAGACGATAGTTTTGGCTTCCTGATCGTATAGCAACAGTTGATGCTGGGCTAAGTGGGTGGCGTCTATGTGGCAAGCGTTCGGTTGAATGCTAGCCTGAGGCGTCCGACCAACCCAAACCACCCCATCCACCTGCAGATTGGACAGCATCTGCCGAATCAAATCATCGGGCAGCGTGGGGTTTATCATCGCCGTCTCTACGCCGGCCAGTTGCAGTGTTGTCCACGCCACCAGGTAGCTGGTGCTCGTGGAGCCTATCACCGCCACCCTCATTCCCGTAACCAGACCGGCGACGGCGAACTTGCTGACGCTCTCCCGGGCAATCGCTACAACGTCGGCCAACATTATAGGATGCTCGACGACGCCAAAAAGCGCATCCGGTCGTCGCTCTGCACGGTCAAGAATCAGTTGGGCCAGGTTTTTCATGCCAGTCCCTCGTAATCATCAGATCGAAGCACGCGGCGGGCGATATAGTTGCGCAGGATTTCCAGGGAACCACCTGCCACTCGCAGCACCTTCATATCGCTGAGGATTTGTTGAAACGGAGTACTCTCATACAAACCATAACCGCCAACGAGGCCAAAGGATTCGTTGACAGCGTATTCGGCAGCGTCTATGGCCAACTTTTTGGCTAACGTTGTTTCGAGGGCATGGTCTTGATCCAAATCCGCCAATCGTGCCGCCTGGTCTCGGGCCAGTGAGGACGCATACAGCTTGCTGTAAGCGTCGGCAACGGTCCATTGGATACCCTGGAAATCGGTTACCACTCCTTCGCCCACCTGCCGCTCTCGTGCATACGTTATCGCCTCCGCCAAGCGCCCGCCGGCCAAAGCCAATCAACTCTGAGGCGTTGCCTAGACGGCTGACGTTGAATGTTGAGAGCAAAGTCTTAATGCCCTGGCCTGGTTCTCCTAATCGGGCAGCATCGGGCACGCGCACGGACTCGAAGGCGACGTCGGCGGTGGGAATCAAACGCAAGCCGATGGGGGAGGTCTGTTTCGTAGTGATGCCATTCTCATTAGCGTCCACCAAAAAGGATGTTATTCCTTGCTCTGCCATCGCGTATACAATCATTACGTCGGCCTGATGACCCAGGTTGATATGGGTTTTGCGCCCGTTCAAAACCCAATCCCCACCATCGCGCTGGGCGGTGGTTTGCATTAACTTCAGCGAGGAGCCAACGTCCGGCTCCGAGATGGCTTCACAAAAGATGATTTTTCCATCAGCCATCCCCTTCAGGTAGCGTCGTTTCTGCTCGTTGCTGCCCCATATCTTCAGCCAAAGCTGACCCTGAATCGAGATTTGCGGCGAGACCAACCCCAGCCTGCCCACCTCTTCTTCGATGAGACAGTATTCAGGCACACCTGCGCCCAATCCGCCATATTTCGTCGACGTCATCGGCCCGACCCAACCCCGCCCGCCCATTTCCAGGTACAAGTCGCGGGGAAAACGAGTCGTCCGTGTACACTCATCCAGGTAGTTTCGGTGTTCTTCGGCAAACGCTGTCATCTGTGTGACAGTATCGTTTTGCCAACCTGGTTTGAAATACTTGCCTTGTATACATGGGTCTCCTTTTGCGCTTCACGCCGTCCGTATGCACAGGATTTCGCGGACTTTGTATAAGGTCGCCACTTCGCGTCCTGGAATCTTGGGCGGGCCGACAATCATGATTACCGATTTGGTAAAATGTGCTGTAGAACTATTAACTAGACCTGTGAAAACAAATGTTAAAACATTATAGTTATCAAAACTTATAGTCCGTTGAAGAAACCATATAAAACGCAAAAAAAGCGGTTTATACTGTGTTTGCAAAATATAAAACCAGTCAATTTATGGTGTAGAATTTATATCCTGGGGGTTTTTAAAACTAATATAAAATACTTTTCCCCAAAAGCAAGAATGAAATTTCAATTTAATGACGCTTGGTTTTCAGCTGCAATCGACCACTACAGTCTCCTCCCTTAAAGTTGTCTAAGTTCAATTTATTGCCGCCTCGCTGTCCCCACTGTATCCAAGTCTTGGTGCGTGTTTTTTATCTCAATAGATGAATGAAATCAGCTTGTTCGAGCTTCCCTATACTTCAGGTACAGCATCTCCCGAATTCTTCGATCAACATTTTCTCCTCGATCCTGATCCTGTTGAGGATTATTGCCATAATAAAATACCTTAACGCTAAGGTAGGGGCATGGTGCGCCCCCGTACCCCTAGGCTATTTTTAATTCCTTTCCTTCGATGTATTCCATCACAATGAACATTTCATAATCCTGTTCTTCAATGGCATGAATGGAATTGTATTTCCTATCATGGTGAAATAATCCAAAGTAAGTTTATGCAGGGTAGGTACCGTCTTCGCCAAGCTTTTCGTGGATTTTGTTTACCCTGTTGGGTAACAAATTTGTCTGAACTCGAATATCGACTTTTTTACTTAACCTTGGGGCGTTGGAACCCAAAAGCTCTGACTGTCTTATCCCACGGGGTAAATGAAGTATTTTTTGTCCAATCATATTCATTTGCCTGTAGGCGCTTTTCTCTTCACCTCATCAAACCAATTATTCACGACTTCCAGATGAGTTATATGCGTCTGCGGTTCTCCCTTTAGCATCAGGAACTGTTTACCGTCTTTTGATACTGAAAAAGAGATGTGATGATTTTGAGTTCTAAGTGCGTATTGGTCTCGAAACAGGGGCTTTGGGGGTGTGACGGAAAGCGTTTCGCCAGACTGAACTTTGACAGCCATGATGCTGCCTTCACCACGATAGAATAGCTCGCTGCCATCGTGACTCCATATCGCCTGGTTTCCGCCCCGTGTCGACACAAGTACCTTTTTACCCAATCCCGGAAAAGCCTGAATGTATATTTCCCATTGCCCCGATTCATCCGATTCGTAGGCAATCCAACGGCCATCCGGAGAGATTCTACCGTTGCTTTCTCTGTAAGGCGTCCGCAACAACGGCTGCGTAGAGGGTTCGCCCTCCAGGTTAAGGACCCACAAATCTTGCAATGTTGTTGGAGCGTCATCAGTTAAGATAATCGATTTGCCGTCGGCTGACCAGGAGTCCACGTGCATGTGATGGTCGCCGGTCCAAAGTAGTTCTTCCTCGCCGCTGCCATCAGAAAGTTTTCTGTAGATACTGCGAGGTTATCCAGCCCGAGATGAGGAGAAGGCTATCCACCGTCCATTAGACGACCAGAATGCGGTCTCGTCTTCGCCTGGATCATGCGTCAATCGGGACAGCGAGCCACGACTAAGGTCATAGACCCATATGTCATTGCCGGCATCCCGCGCATTCACCGCAACGCGGCGGCCATCCGGAGAAACCCGAGGGTCCCAATAAAGGTGAGACGCTGCCGGGACTTCAGTTTCTATGCCATTACGATCTACCCAGACCAGGTTGTTTCCGCCCTCTTGCACACTTTTGACAAAGAATAAAGAGCCTTCCTGAGAAAAACCGTAACGGTAAGCAAGATTATCCGGGTCTTGTCGGAGAGCTGGTCGAGCAGGCCGGGGATACTTTCCTGGCCATTGCCCTCCACTTTGGTGGAGAAAATTCGGTCGCCGGTTTGCGGGTCAATGACCTTGAAATCGACGGTGTAAAGCTGCCCGAATTTCCGAATCGTCGCCACCGCCAGGGCGCTCAAATTTGCTCGTTTGGCAATTTCACGGCCTGTCGTTTCATCGACAAAAGTCAGCTCGGGCCTGTCCATTTGTTTGAACTCGTCGTACATGCGCGTACGCGACATGACGTCCAGTCTTCTGGATTGTTCGAGTGGGGTAATCAACATGCCGGAAAGACCGTCGAGCTCAGGCTCATTGGTCTGGTTGACAAAATCTACGACTGCAATAGGTACGCGTTCCTTGGGCGCTTCATCTTCAGGCCCAAAGAGTAAAAAGCCGCCAAGGGATAATAGAATCAGGGCGGCAATTCCGCCATATAAAAATGTCCGTTTCCATAGAGGTGCATTGCGATGTGCCTCTACTTTTCCAGATTTCGAACCTGCGCCTACGGCAATTTTCTGTAAATCGGTCAGCAGGTCTTCGGTATTCTGGTACCGGTCTTTGGCTTCTTTCTGCAAACATTTATTGACGATGCTTTCGAGATCTTCCGGAAAATCGTTGCGCAATTCCGCAACCGGCTGCGGATCTTCATTCAAAATGGAATAAATCACCGCCTGTTCGTAGTCGCCTTTAAAAGGCAGTTGGCTGGTAAGCATCTCATACAAAACCACGCCGAATGACCAGATGTCACTGCGCTGATCTACCTCCTCGCCCCGTGCTTGCTCCGGTGACATGTAGGCAGCCGTGCCGAGGGTGGATTGGACTTTGGTTAACTGAGCCCCGCCAGCAATCTTAGCCAACCCGAAATCCATGATCTTGACCTGGCCTTTGTCGGTGATCATAATGTTGGCGGATTTGATGTCGCGATGTGTGATGCCTTTTTCGTGCGCGGTTTGCAGGCCGGAAGCGATTTGTATGGCGTAGGTGACAATATTTTCCAACTGTAGGGACGAAGCATTCTGCTCATTTATTTTTGAAATTGTATCTGCATGTACTCTTGAATGCTTCGCCCCTACAACATCTTTCAATTCACTTCCCTCAATGTATTCCATGACGATGAACATGTCACCTTCAATTTCTTCGATAGCATGGATCGTGGCGATGTTCGGGTGGTTCAATGCAGCCGCAGCCTGCGCTTCAATTTTGAAACGTTTACGATCTTCCTCGCTCGCCGCAATCTGGCGCGGCAGGAATTTGACGGCGACGTCGCGTTTGAGCTTGGTGTCCTCAGCCTTGTAAACGACGCCCATCCCGCCTTCATCCAAGCTTTTCGAGGATTTTGTAATGTAAAATTGTATTTCCTATCATTGTTATATCAGCCAAAGAAAGTTTGTGCGGGACGACTTGTCCCGATTCGTCGGGAAGTTCCCGCCTTCGCCAAGTTTTTCAAGAATTTCGTAATGAGGTATATTTTGTCCAATCATATTTTGGTTTCCAAGGAGTTTAATGTGCGGGACAGGTTCCCGCCTTCGCCAAGCTTTCCCAAAATCTTATGATGTGAAACGGTTCTACCTATCATCATTAACTCTTTGCTTTTTTCGGTGTCCTCAGTTTTTTACCTCATGGGATAACAAATTTAATATAATTATTAAAAACATTTGAATGGCAATTTAATTGTGGTGACTCGAAAAGTTCACAGCCTTTCTTATCAACCGAGTAAAGACGACGCCCATTTGGCTTTTGCGATTTGTGATTTCATGTTTTGCCAAAAAGCTTGTGCTCGAATGCTTTTATCGAGTTTGGCAGAATTAGACTTCTCAGGCACTAAACAACAATCTGCCAGATCATCATCGCGCCAACTCCGATTAATGCTATGGCCACCAAGCGTCTCAGCTGAACAATTGGCAAACGATGCGCAATTTGTGCGCCAATATATACACCGGCCGCTTGGGCGATTCCCAAGTGCAACCCCAATCCCAGGTCGATCTGACCATAGAGCCAAAAACCAATCACTGCAAAGACCGCAATCGGCAGTTGAATAGCCTGACTGATGCCGATTGATTTTAACGCCGGGTAATGCAGTGTTATCAGTATTGGCACCAAAAGAACCGGCCCTCCCGTCCCCGGTTAAGGATGAACCGAAGCCAACCAAAGCGCCTATAATAATCAACAACGGTTTTCTGAAATCGGGTATTACTCCGGATTCATTCTGACGATTGATAAACACATTTATCCCGGAAAAGGCGATCAATCCAGCCACGATCAAGACCAGTACGTCCGTATTGAGATTGGTATTTACAAGCGCCCCGAGTAGCGCTGCCGGAATAATCCCAACACTTAACCACAACACTTTTTCCCAGACAATTGATCTTTTATTGGCATAAGTGAGTGTACCAACGATGCCTGGAAACAAAAAACTCAAGCTGCTTGCCGACATGGCGATATGCAGATCGATCCCCAACACGAAACTGAGCAAGGGCACAAGAATAACACCTCCGATTCCAATCGTGCCAATAAGAATACCTGCCAATAAACCTATCAAAGTTAATAATAAAAACATGATTATTGAGTAGAATGTTTAAACTACATAATGCTCATTGGGGTAGGTCTTTTCTGAACAGTCATTATCTTAATTTTCACTTGATCAAGGATTTTACAAGTACGAAGATGATTGAGTTACACTATTGCGATATTTGTTCGGCTCCAATGAAAAAGAAACCTCGTTGAAATTACTATTCGGATGTATTAACAAGTATGTAAATTGATATAATGTGAGATGCAACTGTTTTTATGGCATGACTATGAAGGAAATATTTATGCTTGATCCCAACCAGAAGCTTATGGTTCGGGTTCGAGAAGTGGAGGGCGGGAGTGAAACCCGCCCTTACCCGATTATCCTAAATTTATGCAGCTTCAATTCGTCGAAGGCCACTCAGATCCACCCTGTCTTGTATTTTCCATAGGTCATATTGGAGTTGGAGTTTCAGCCATCCCTCCGGGGTCCGACCAAAAACTTTAGATAAGCGTAAAGACATTTCCGGAGTAATTCCTGCTCGACCATTTAATAATGCGGATAATGTTTTGCGCGTTACTCCTAAAGATTTCGCTGCATCGGTCACTGTCATATTAAGAGTATCCAGACAAAACTCACGAATGATTTCTCCTGGATGGGGGGGATTGTGCATTCTCATGAAACCTCCTTAATGATAATCTTCATAGTTGACATCGGTTACATTGGAATTTTGAAATTGAAAAGTTATCCTCCAATTACCGCTAACAGATACAGACCACGTCCCTTCTCGATTTCCTTTCAGGGGATGTAAACCTAATCCGGGTAAATCCATATCATCAGGAGATTCAGCGGTTTCAAGAAGTGCAAGAATCTTACGAAGCCTATTTGCGGATTCCGGTTGAATACCTGCAATACTTCCTGACTCGAAAAGCTTTTTGAGCCCTTTGTGTTTAATTTGACAATCATAATTCTTAACTGTAACTGATAACGTATCAGGTTTCAATATTAATTATGTGTTGTCGATTTTTAAAGAGGATAACATAGGTATGAAACGAGTCGCTCCAAAATGGTAATTTGTGAATTTAATTCTATAAAAACAAATAGTTAAACACATTTATTTTCTTTTCTTTTTCCAGTATAGAGGACTTGTCTAAACCGACCTGATGCCTAGCCGAAATTATTTTATACGATCCACCGGGCTGCGAACACCTCTACCACCCTGGTTCAAAACATGTGTGTAAACCATGGTGGTATCCAGGTTTTTGTGCCCAAGTAACCATCTTCTAGTAAGTGCGTAGCAAATGAATGCCTCAAAGTACGGCAGCTAACAGGTTTATAAATTCCCGTTTTCAAACGAGCTTCTTTTAGTGCGCGTTGATCATCCAGTTTCCCTGGTGATGCCGTCGCCTCACGCCGCTTCGGGAATCTGTAGAAATATTCGGGGCAGGAAATATCCACTGCCAGCCAAATTAAAATTCCTGCTCGGTTTTAGTACTATAATGCCTGGTCGGTCTCGCAACCTGAACCTGATCCAGCAATTTTGGCTTTTTAGATTCTGAAATTGTGTGGTCCACCGTGCTCATAGAGCCCCAAAAGTTTATTTATTTTGAATAGCTATACTTACATAGCTTTTTATTAAAAGTCAAGGGAAAAGATCGATGAACAAAAAATCAAGTCCATTTTTTCTGGTTTTCTGTATTTAAAAGTGAAGAGTAATTAAAGAAATGACACTGAGTTCAATTCTAATTAATCTGTGATATCTGTGTAATCAGTGTAATTTGCGGTCGCCCCCTAATTGAATATTCCACTCCGAGCCGGAACCAATCTTGTAACTTTGCGCAAAATTCCCCTGGTTAATCGCTAAAGCAATTTTATTCAGACTATTAAAGTAGATTAGTGAAACTCCGATGGGAACATCTGCAAAGGTGTTTACAAAAGGGATTTTTTCTTCAAATATAACTTTCTCGCCACGAGATATTTTTACCCGGATTTTGTCGCCTTTTGTTGCCTTGAGTCCGTTAAATATTTGTTTGTCTATATTAGTCCAGATGTTGCCAAAATTGACATCCAGTATTGGAATATTACCCACGACAATGCCGTTTTCAAATTTTGCTTTCTGGTAGGGGATGCTGAATACTTGGGCCGGTAAGACCGGTCCAACCTCTTCATAACCAATAATGTTGGCAGCCAGCCTTGCGCCTGTATAAGCGTAAACATCCCGGCCATGGAAGGTGTAAGATTCTTCGGAAGATTTCCTTCTGTTTATGGCTTCATCAATTTCTCGAACCGCTGCGATCCCTAATGAATTAGCCACGAAGGTCAATGTGCCATTATCCGGAGAGACAAAATAATGCCCGGAACTTGTTTTCAGTACAACTGATTTTCGCTCACTGCCCACTCCGGGATCCACAACTGAAACAAAGACAGTTCCGGCCGGCCAGTACCTGGCGGTTTGGTCTAATCGGTAGGCTGCTTCCCAAACATTAAACGGCGGGATTTCATGGGTCAGGTCAAATATATTTAAGTCCGGAGAAACGGAATAGGCCACCCCTTTCATCACCGCGACCGCCCCATCTTTGACACCAAAATCGGTTTGAAAAACCAAAGCATTTTGCGCAGAAATAGTGACAGGGAAAAGTGTAAATACAAATATCAATCTTAAGAAAAATTTAATCATACAACTCCTTGGGTTTGATTCACACTTTAATTTATGGCAATTCAACCTGGTAAATGTCGCTAGGAGGTCGGCCTTGCTCGGTTTCGCCTACAATTCCTGGCCGTTCCGAAGTGAAAAATAAATAATTTCCGTCAGGGCTCAGGCTTGGCGCGAAATCGGAGAATTGTGAATTGATGAAATCACCTAACTTTTTTGCTTTACCCCATTTGTCATCACGAAAACGGCTGATATACAAGTCTGAATTACCAGATCCATCCTGAGAAGTCGCAACAAAAACCAGGAAACTTTCATCAGGAGAAATACAGGGATTGCCAATATTATCCACTCCATCGATTGGTATCTCGATCTTTTCAGGATGCGTATAATTTCCATCCACATTTACAGATTTATATAGATTACTGCTGCCGTTAGAATCAAAGGAACTGAAATAAATGGTACCATTCCTTGTAATGGATACAAATATTTCATTAGCGTCTCTATTTAAAGGCGATCCGGGATTGATGGGTTCGCTCCAGCCATCTCCTCTGCGAGTGACATACCAGGTGTCAAAATCAGGTTTAGGCTCTGTGCCTGTAACAGGTCTGTTGGAGCTAAAATACAACCGCTCGCCATCCGGTGAAACGAATGGATCGACATCGCGATAGGTGCCATCAGAAAAGGGTAGATTCACAGGTTCGGTCCATTTACCGTCTGAATAGTTGGATTGGAGGATGAACAATTTGCTGCGGTCAGCTGAAGCCTGGTTAAAGTAAACGGTTTTGCCATCAGGCGAAAAGGTGGTGGCAAATTCCGGTAACTCGGTAGAAACAATTCCGGAAGCAAAGATTTTGGCTTGAAGAATTGGATCTGAACTAAAATATGGATGATTGCTTGATCCTGAATCACAAGAGAGAATGAATGCTACACTAACAAAAAGGTTTAATATCCTGCTAAAAGGAATTATTTTTTTCACCGAATGACTCACTAATTGATGGATTGAATTCTATTCATTCAAAATCGACACATTTGCTTTCCAGGGTCCAACCGCATCTTTATATTGTTTCGCCATGGTTCGTGCGATTTGGCGGATATGGCCTAAATCATGAACCGCCCAGGTTGCTATCAATTGTTCTATTGTTACCGGACCCAATTCAGGATGTGTTCCTTTTAAAGAGCATTCTTTGGATCCCAGGCTTAAGTCTGTCAAAAATTCAAGATTCTCTTCTCGTAATTTAGCAAAATTTTCTAAAAGATCATAGATGTTTTCGAAAAAGCAAATCGATCAAATGGGGCGAAGGGTTTGGATTCACCATGTTCCAGCATGATCTTTAACCGGGGGATCCAATCCGTCTCCTCGCCATGGATCAAATGTCCTAATACATCGAATGGGCTCCAGGTATCCGGGCCATCATTGTTATAAAGCCAAACATCGGATAAATTACCCAGCAGAGAATTTAGTGTAGCTGGGGTTTGTTTAAGAATTTCGATGGATTGATTGAATTGGAATTTCATACGAATCTGATCTTTTTTAAATTAGTTTCTGATGTCGTAAACCAAAATAGTCCTTCCCAGCGATAAGTAAAACTACTCTAGAACCTCATTTCGAACCAACACCATTCCAGGGAGACTACCAGTCCCTTTTCCACCATCAACTGTAAAATCACCATTTAACAGAACATATACAATCCCTTGTGGGTACAAATCCGGTTTCAGGATGGTTGCACGATCCTTAATTTTATCAAAATCGAAAATGACAATATCCGCTTTATAATTGGCGCGAATGTAACCGCGATCCGGCAAGCCAATGATTTGTGCAGCCAAACCGGTCGAAGAACGAATCGCAAAAGGCAAAGTGATGATTCCTTTTTCCTTTACATAATAAGCGATTTTACGAGGGAATGCCCCGTAATAGCGGGGATGCTGGCCTGGCCGGGAATTCATCGATACACCACCGTCAGTGCAGGTTGCAGTGTATTCTTGTTTCATATAATTCTCAACATCAAATGCAGAACCGGCAATAGGCCGAAAAAGCACGCCAGAACGAAGGGATTCATCGCTATACAGGGCAAAATCGATGAGTTTTTCCACCGGCGATTTCCCTTGCTCTTTGGCGACTTCTGCAAGGGTTTTACCAAATAGATGCTCTTCATTTGGAGAACGGATAATAATCAAACGATCTGCGCCGCCTTTTAAATCGATAATGTATTCAATATCTTTGATGAGGATATCCTTCGTTTCAGGATTTGCTAAATTCTGCCGTAGGTTCTTTTTATAATCAACAAATAATTCTCGATTACGCCATTGAGGATCGTCCATGCCACCGCTGCGATCTGTTCCCGGCGGTGCAAAGCCCCATTGCGGGATGATGCTCACCGGTCCACCACCAAATGTCTCGTAAGGGTATTGATCAAGATAAACCTGCACGCCATCTTTACGTGCACGGTCGATCATAATTATATCTATTGAAGATTGCCCCCATGTTGTTGGTCCTTTGGCTTTTATATGGCTGCCGACCACCCGAATGCCCGCTTCTTTGCCAATGCGAATCGTTTCTTTCATACCATCTGTACCAGTCAAACGCCAGCCGTCCACAATGGAGGGCGTCTGCCATCGAGGTAGGGGAGATTGACTTCGTTGATGCGCATAATAAAAGCCATTGAATTCAGAGACGACTTTTGCCAGTTCGATTATTTCTTCCGTGTTGCTGAAACGTCCCGGTCTGTATTCAGGCGCTGCTCCAATTCCCCAGGCCCCTTGCTGCATGCCTGCTCGGACAAGTTCCTTCATCTCGGCAACTTCTTCGGCTGTAGCCAGGCGTTCATAATCATCCCCCATAACTCGCCCACGTACTGTACCATGGCCGACCATGGGCACAACATTTAATGCTATTCCCAGTTTTCGATAGGCTGCGATTTCTTTGGAAATTGGCCACATCGGATTCCTGCCGTCCGGTCCGACGACCACTGTCGTGATACCTTGTGCAACCAGGTTGTGGGCTTTGCGTCGTTCGACATCATCGGAAACCAGCGCTCGGTCTGCATGGGAATGCATATCGATAAAACCTGGCACGACAAATAGTCCGTTGGCGTCGATAGTTCGTTTAGCAGTGGCATTATTTAAAGCACCAACAGCAACGATATGGTCACCGCGAATGCCAACGTCCGCTTTGAAATCAGGGCTTCCGGAACCATCCAAAACCCGGCCATTTAGAATGAGAATATCGAAGTCCTGGGCAGGGGAGGGTTTGATAGGTAATGTTAGGAATAAACCTACCAGGAAAAAAGTCATACAGAATGTGATTCCTGTTATTCTAGTCTTATTCATGATTATGCTCTTAAATAATAAATCCCATGACTGTTTAGTCACGACATAAATGTCGTGTTACACGTTGATTATTTTAGTAAAACTCTGTGTTCTCTGGTCCTCCGTGGCTTTTTTCACGTTTGCCGTTTGCCGTTTCACTTTTGACGTTTCTTACTTAACCACTCATCCACGCTGTATTTACCGGGTCCAATGATAAACAAACCGACAAAAACAAACAAAAATTTTACTGCATTTCCCGGGTTTCCCCGGCCACTGGCATAATGTGAGATTGTAGCCATCAACATGGTAAAGCCAAGTAAAAGACAAACCGGCCTGGTAAAGAGCCCCAATGCCAGCAAAAGGCCGCCAAGCGATTCTGTGATGGCAGCCATAAATCCCCAGAATACCGGCATGAAATCTATACCGATTCGTTTCATGGCGCCGCCCACATTTGTCCATCTTTCAGGTCCACCAACCAACGTGAACATTCAAAGGCACAAAGGCACAAAGGCACAAAGGCACAAAGGCACAAAGGCACAAAGTGACAAAGAAAATATTAATATCTCACTCCTTCATATATTTATTTTCCCATTCTCCATTTCACGTTTGCCGTTTGCCGTTTGCCGTTTCAAGTCTCACCTGGACAAAACCTCAACCTCATGTCCCGCCTGCAAAGCCTTATACTGGTTATTATACATTGCTTCCACTGTGGTTGGCGGCAGCACGAATTGACCGGTTGTTACAGCATTCATCTTAAGGACAAAATCCAAAACTTCACGGGTTTGATTTCGATTCCTGCGATTTCTGCGATTCCTGCTTCGTATGTTCCTGGGAAAATCGAAGAACCACATGACACGATCGTCCCGGATATCTAAATATTCTTCATAATTTAAATTCCAGTTCGACATCCAATTTGGCATGGTTTCTCCAGTGAGTCGGATGTTATCAACTTCCCAGCCAGCCGGCAGCAACTGTACCAGGGCAAGCTCCTCGATGGATACCTTGTTTGGATTTGCTACTTCATAATGAGCCCAAAATGAGCTGCCTTGCTGCAATGCCTTCGGATCGATTTTCATGCCGTCTTCATCCAACCAGGTGACCTGTAATCCAAGATTTTTGGATTCGTCCCTGGCTTCGCTAATTAGAGGAACTCCATCCCAACTCAGGGTTACAAAAGCCCTGGTTATCGTTGCATTATCGTTCAGGCGCACTTCAACCTGGTTTCCGAAACCCCTGGTAATTGTATGGGAAAATTCAAAATTCTGTGTATCAAAGTCGATTGTCTCACCATTGGGAAGACGAAATTCGCCAGTCATAGTGGGGATATCACTACCTTCGCCCTCAATTGTATAAAGATACTTGCCCAAGGCTAAGAGCATAAACCCGGTTGTTTGGGTTGAATACCAATCTCTTGCCGAAAGCACGCTGGCAATTTGTTGTGCCAGCTCATCCGCTTCATCCATTCTTTGAAAATTAATGAGTTGATCCAGGATGATCGCCCTATCCCGCCATCCGGAACCGTAGGTGCCTCCGAATTCATTATAGTCACTCACCGACTTCCCTGTTTCCCTGAGTATTTGCGTTGCAGTCCGATCGATGCCGGCCATTTTATAAGCGCTGGCCAACAGCCATTTCTCCACATCTCTCATATCTTTCAAGTTGTTTTCCTTGAGCAGATTCATGGGACCAATAGCCGGTTCACCTGCCAATGCCAGCAAATAAACCCCGTACACCCGGGTCATCAAATTGTCCCTGGTAACCAGCGCCTGGGATTTTTGGTAGCGCAGCCAATTTTTCATTAGACCCGCTGGAACACTATAACCCAAATTTTTGGCTTCAATCAGGAAATGGCCGGCGTAATTGGTCCCCCAACTGGATGGACTTGTACTTCCGGGCCAGTAGGTGAATCCCCCGGATGGAAGCTGAAACCTCCGTAATCGTTTGATTCCCTCATTGATGTTAAGATCGATTTCATCCTTTTCAGTCAGGGTTTGAGCCAGGATCGTTTTTAAATATAGTTGTGGAAAAACCGCCGAAATTGATTGCTCGATGCATCCATACGGATATCGAATAAGCCATTGCAAACGATTAGCAAAATTCATTTTGGGACGCCGGCGAATACTGATACTGGCATGATTGCTACCGGGGATTCCTTTGTCAGGTATAATAAATGAAACAGTTCTTCCTCGCGCGACCTCTTTTTCTGCTGATTCGTACAACCTGGGTGATGAGGTCCGAATATCCAATTCTGTTTGAAATTCACTGCGAATATTTTGACCCTCCACAGATATATTTATCGTGGCAATTCCCGTTGCCATATTGGCAGACAGGTCAAAAAACAGATCTTTTTCACCTTCCTCATTGAGTAGAATTGCCTTTGAAGAAACTCCACTGATAGTCACCGGCCCTTCGGTATTTATTGAAACGGTTACGGTTCCGATACTGTCCCGCATTGCAAAAACTGTTACTGGCACGACAATCTGATCGCCAACGCCGAGAGACCTCGGCAGTGATGGCAATACCATTAGGTCTGTTTTAACCGGTACTGTTTGATCGGCATGACCATACTTGCTGCCTTTCGCAGAAATGACCATCACTCGAACAGAGCCGATATAATCCGGCATTTCGAATTGAACCGAGGCCTTGCCATTTTCATCCGTAGAGAGCGGTCCTTTGAACAGGGCAACCGGCTCGAATCGTTTTGCTTTCTCGTCATCCATTTGTGAAGTTCGATATCTAGCAGCCAGATCACCACCGATTGAGAATACTTTAAAAACATCGCCTTTGTTGATGCCGATGATATAAGAATAAAGGTCGTAGGAATTCACATTTAAACTTTGTTTTGCAAAAAATAACTGCCAGGGATCCGGGGTTTGAAAATGGGTAAGATCGAGCAAGCCCTCATCAACAACAGCAATGGTAAACTGGGTTTCCGACTCATCGGATGTGGAAATATCGATGTCAAATAACTCTTTTGGCTTCAGGTTTTCGGCCATGTTTATGATAAGGGTTTCCCGGGTAGATTCCTCTTCGACGAACAGCGGTACAACACCATACATTCTAATTGGCCGGTCATTTTCGGTTTGACTTTGAGGTTGGATAATCGATACCGATACATAAACATTAGGCAGCATTTCCGCTGTGACAGGTATTTCAAGTGTGGTCTCGAAATCCTCAGGATTAGGATTTTGCCAGTAAGAATCAAGTATACTGGATGATTTTTCAATTGAAACCAAAATGCGGCCCTCTTTTGGGGTCGGGAAAGAAACGCTAGCGATGTCACCGGGTGCATACTTGTCCTTGTCTGATTTTAGAACCAATTCACCTGCATTGTCCACACTTGCCGGCGCCGAGCCCCAATGATAAGCGCTGAAGAAAAATGCTGCGGTATGCCCATTCAATCCGTCCGTGACCTCAACAAGATACTCACCTCGATCTTCCGGAGTAAATTGAAGGTGCACAGAATTGTGCTGAGAGATCAAATCGTCTTCTGTTAATAATTTGGTATGAGTATTACTTTTGAATCGAAAACGAAAATCGGAATGGGAACCATATTCCCACCACCAGTAACTTGTATTCTTGTAAATCCTGTAATGTAAATTTCGCCCGGAAACAGGATTCCCCCCCGGATCGACCAGAATTATCGGAACATCCATAGGCGCCCCAACCCTGGTATAGCCGTAATCAAACTCCGGAATTTGAATGCCAACATAATATTCGAAAGGATCGATGGGAATATCTTTGAAGTTGAAATTAGGTCGTCCACCTTTTTCGAATACCGTTGCTTTTACAATAGCATTGATTGCGGATGGAGAATATGAAAGATCCGGCAAAGTCCAGGAAACGGAACTTTCGCCATCCGAATTCAATTTGCCTTTAAAGATATTTTGTTTGATAGGTTTGAATTCAATCTGTCTATTTGAAAATTGGAATTTTCTATATTTTGAAAACCGTTTGGTGCTTGCATTCAAATTAACTTCAACTTCAGCTTCAAGGTTGGATGCCGGATTCCCAAACAAATAAGTGCTCTTCACAATTAGATTCAAAGCCTTATCATTCCAGGCAAGTCGGTCTTTTACGGGATCTATGTTCACTTTGAGGCGAAACGGCACTACTGTCTCGACCTTTAATGGATAATTAAATTTGCTCATTCCGGCAGTAACTTGCGCCCGCCAGTTGCCGGTTAAATCAGCCGGATGGGTTTCGATCCGGAAACTGTAAAATCCGTCTTTGCTTTCCCGGTTGATCTGTTCATACACCATCTGGTTTTTCGGATTGTAAACTTTCAACGTAACCGGATGATTCTCAGGAAAGGTATCATCGTCATTACGGGCGATTACTGATAGATAAATGGTATCTCCCGGTCGATAGACACCACGATCGCTATAAATAAAAGCGCGGGTAGCGCCGGGTTGGATTGTCTCGCCACCGGTATCAAATGTGGAGAGATTCCAGCTCATCTCGTTTAATTTGATCAAACTATGCTGACCGTCTTTTTCGGCTTCGACATAGAAAATATCCTTAGCAGGAACATCGAAAATCGCGCGCCCCTGGCCATCGGTTGTCTCACTTTGCATGATTTGATTCTGGTAGGTACGCAGATTGACCAAAACACCGCTTAAGGGTGTCGCGTCTTTAATATTCGAGGCATATACGATTTGTTGTTCATGCCCCTGTTTGTAAGTCAGTCCGATGTCACTGATAATAATGGGCTTGTAAATTTGTCCATAGCGATAAAGATAACCTTGGGAGTTCGGATTGGTATAATAATTCTCGCCAAAATAGCGTCTGCGTCTTGTGGGAGTGGATTGGTCATCCATATTATAGACCATACTGTTTTTATCAAAACTCAGCTTGATCAAGTGCAGGCCATTTTCATCCGGTTTGATAAGCTGTTGCAAATCCAGTTCGTGTTGCAGCCAAATGTTTTTTGTCTCCCCTATTTCTAATGTGTCATTAGCCACGATAACACCAACTCTTTCGACATAGTAATCATTGAAAGATTCATTGCGATCACTTCTACCCCCCAATTTCTCAGATTGCAGGAATTGACCCAAGTTGGATTCAAAGACTTTTTTGATTTCAACATGAACAGTTCGCAGGTTCAACGTTTGGAATCGAAGGGTTCGGTTATTCACAGTTGGTAAAAACACGCCGTCGCTGGAAAATTTCATTCCTGGTTTTAAATCTTCGAATTCTAATGTGTTCGTGAGTTGACTTATAATCGTCGTGCCCCATTTACTGCGGATTCCAGCATGAACTACTAGGGTATAACTTTCACCGTAATTGAAATTGCCTCGGATGGTGATGGTTTGTCCGGATTTAGAAAGTTTGCTTTCCATTGGCGGATCAAAGGTAATCAATCCTGTAATATCCTGGTTTGGATCCAACTCATCGGAGAATTTTACTTCAATCGCAGGTTGTTGCCCCAAATCCACTTTTCCAAAATCTATAACTGTCAAATTTGAAAGTGGGAAAAGTTTCGCTTCTTTTTCGTAATCTTGTGAAATTCCCAGGGGAACTTTGTTTAGTTTGAAAAACAATGTTTTTTCTTTTGTATCACGTTCCACCAGCTCACTTTCAAAGCGGAAATGACTGTTACCGCTACCACGGCTCCAACTGAGCTTGATGTTTATCTTATCAACTGTTAACTGCGATGCCCTGTTCACGGCTTCTATATCAATTTCTTCCGTGAACAAAACTTCTCCCTTGTAGAGCAGGCGACTGGGATCGTTTGGATTCACCAGCTCAAAATCAGCGGATATGGTATTAATCTCGCGGCCTGCAACGGAAAATTGAATTTGTAAAGGTTGCAAATCTGCGTCTTTATGTTCCGGAAAAAGAACCGCTAAATCCAGTTTGCCTTCATATTCAGCGCGTAATGGCAGTTTCCCATTGGGTGAGAATTTCAAGGTGCGTCGATCTTCCCATTCCGTAATTCCATCGATGGATGGCTCGAACTCGAAGACCTGTTTTTGCATGACAACACCCACGAGGTTCTCCTCGACCATCTCTGCGACAAATCGGACCCGAATAGCATCTTGTGAAGAAATCAAACCGACAGTTACCTGGCTGATCATTTTGGCGGTTTTTAACGGGTAGGCCAATTCATCTTTTTCTCGTTTGCTGCAATGAGTGAAAAATATTATGAACATCAACACAACCCATATGCGCCGAAAGCGGATATGGTTAGATTTTAGCTGTTTCATTAATCCTCCCTGGGATTATATTTAAAAACAATAATTTATTAATAATCTTCAAAATTTGAAACCCAAGCATTATTTTATTCCCCTGTTGATGATCTATTTGTTCGTTTTAAAGATAAAGATGCTATTGGTTAAAGGCAATTGGAAATGTTGTGACCATGACTTTCCTTCAATACAAATCAATCTTCACCAGGCGCCCATCAAGCCCGCCATTGGAGAGCGGCATTTTCCATGAAGCTTTTAAACCAATATTTTTGATATATTTTCTCTCACCGAAATAAATATAGGCGATGGAACCGGTACAACGTTGCTTCAGAAAATCCCCAAAAGTTTTGTAAAAATGGCATAGGTCTTCATTTTTACTCATCCGGATTCCATATGGAGGATTGCAGACGATGATTTTATTTTCGAGTTTCTGAATATTAAAAACATCTATTTGTTTGATCTCGATAGCCTTATTGGGATCGATCAACGAACTATTATAGATGGAAGCTTTCACAGCTTCTCCGGAGATATCGCTGCCTGAGATGAATCCCTTCAATAAAGGTTTTATTTTTCCCAAACTTTCCTTTTTGACCTTTTGCCAAAGTGAAGAATCAAAATCGGGAAGTTTTTCGAATCCGAACTTTTTGCGTAGAAAAGCGGCCGGTGTTTTCGTCGCTTGTAAATAGGCTTCACAAAGCAAGGTTCCGGACCCACAAAAGGGATCGACGAGAGGCATGTCTCCATTCCATTCCGTATGTTTTATTATAGCTGCCGCCAACGTCTCAACCATGGGTGCCTCAATTGTATTTTTGCGGTAGCCACGCCTGTGAAGAGAACCACCTGAAGTATCCAAACTAATTATCGCCTCATTGTTTTCAATATGCAGGTTAATCCAAACATCCGGATTTTTTGTGTCTATGGAAGGGCGTTCACCAGTGCTTTCCCGGAATCTGTCGACAATCGCATCTTTCAAACGGAGGGCGGCAAATTTAGAATGTTTGATGGAGCTGTGAGACACGGTTGCAAATACAGCGAAAGTTTGCGAAGAGTCCAGAAAATCTTCCCATTGCACTTGTGATGATGTTTTGTATAAATATCGATCGGAGTGACATTCAAATGAAATTAATGGGGCTAGGACACGATTGATCAACCTGCAATTAAAATTGATTGCATAAAGCGCTTTTTGTGTTGCGGTAAAATAAATACCCCGGTATGCTGTTTTTGTATTCTCAGCGCCAAAAGATTGAAGTTCTTCTTCGGCAATGTCCTTAATATCATCTGCTACCTGGGCAAAATAGCGACTGGTATTTTGGTAATTATAAATCATCAATTAAACAGTAATTATATAAAATTGGAATCTAAATATGAACTTGAAATATTTTCATTTCACGCCTAAAATATTAAAACTATTTTTTTTGATATTTTGATTCAGTGGGCAAAAATAGGGTTCTAATTTTAGTTTTAGATAAATACTAATTCAATCATGAGTTTTTCCCCTTGACAAACACCCAATATTTATACAAATTAAATTAAATTCCCATCTGGTATTTTGATACCATTCTGCAACACAAAATAATGCAATGGAGGCTTTATGCGTTTTCTAGTTATCCTGGCCTGGACGTTAACCCTGGCGTGGCAAACCCAGGCTCAAAACGATCCTTATGAATTACCGATTCGCGAGCACATTTTCGAAAACGGTCTGCGCTTGCTGGTTCTGGAGCGACACGGCGACCACCGGGTTGCCTG
>JADFJB010000014.1 GCA_022566355.1 candidate division KSB1 bacterium | reverse complement strand
TCAAGTCTCAAGTCTCAAGTCTCAAGTCTCAAGTCTCAAGTCTCAAGTCTCAAGTCTCAAGTCTCAAGTCTCAAGTCTCAAGTCTCAAGTCTCAAGTCTCAAGTCTCAAGTCTCAAGTCTCAAGTCTCAAGTCTTGCGTTACATACCAAAACCGCTCTTACAAGCCCGGCATCATCACTGCCAATATTAAGTGGAAAACAAACAAGCTGGTAATTTCCCGGTTTCACATCATTAAGATCCAGGTTCTCCAAAATCAAGATGTTATTCTCTAACAAAATTTGGTGAACTTCATGATTAACGCTTTCATAAGCCTCAATTGAAAAATAATCGATGCCAACCAATGTAAGTCCTTTATTTACGAAAGCCAAAGCAGCAGATTGATCCATCGCAATAAAATCCTCATGGAATGGCTCATTTGGATTTTGCCACCAGCGTGAATTCGAAGTTTTGAAAAGGATAGCTTGCACATCCTCCAAATCCAATGTGGCTATAAATTCTTGAGAAATATCATTTGTTCCTGGATACTCTACCACTTTTGCAGAGACAAAAAATTTCTCCAGGCCAATATCCTTGATCTTTAATCCATCCTCATAAAAATGGTACGGGGCATCGATGTGAGTACCGGCATGGCTATGAAGTGTCATTCGTGTGAGATGAAAACCGTCATTTTTGTGATTGAAAAATGGCTTCACTTTTATTCCAGGATCGCCTGGCCAATGGGGTGATTGTTCGTTTACCGGAACGGATATATCGATAAGTTTCATACTGGTTTCTTTATGGTTCTTGATTTATTAGGTAATATATGATGTATTATTTTTGAAAGTAAAATAAAAAAAGCTTGCTCGTTTCTGTACGCGCGCGGAACTTTACTAATGTGTATGTGCTGCCTGGGAATAAGGGCAATGGTTGAGTGAGACAAGGCGGAGACAATACGAGCGGAGGGTTATGAAAGAGAAAATGAAGAAGTAAATGGAAAAAATAAGTAGTACCCCCGACAGGATTCGAACCCGCATTTCCTGCTTAGCTAGAACAGCGTCTTATCCAATTAGACGACGGGGGCACTTTATACAAAAAAAGGTGGAGCCCGAGAGCTCCACCTCGCAGAAATTCAACCATACACTTTTGAAGGTCTCAAGTTACAAGCACTTAAAAATCGCTCACTTTTTAGCTTGTTAGCCTCCTAGCTGACGATTTTTCTCTCCTAGTGTATGGCTTGCCATAAGGGTTCAAAAACCCTCGCTGTTCTAGCTAATGCATAATATATCGTCAAGAATATCCATTTGGCAAGTAAAAATGAAAAAACAAAATCCACCGCCATTCACGGAAAACTCGCTCTTAATCCGGGTTTAGGGTATGGAGAAGAGTCCGATCCTGGCGGCGGGATTTAAAAGTAAATGATAGAATTCAGTGAAGCATCCCAACCGATTCGACATGACGGGCGCACTTTTTATCTTGCAAAGAAACCATGTTGCTTTCTATCTGTAACTACATTTTATCTTCATGAATGACCGTTCTCCTCCTCTAAATTGTCGATATTGTCAAACATGGTATTGGCGCGCTCGTACTAATATAATAAGCCGAAAACCTCATCCCTATTTTCATAATCTGACTCTAACATGATATTTAAGGCCAACAAGCTAAATGGGCAACTATAATCTCCCCAATAAATTTCCCCGCCCCCAAAAATCTCATTTTATTGTTGCACGGATATTTCATTTGTTATATGGTCTAACCATTAGTTTGGTTAATAAAACTATTGTATCATCTATATAATAGTAGACCTGCCAATAAAACTAAAGGATAGTAAAATGGAAGTCTGGAAAGAGTTCGAACATAACGAGATCACCCACAGTATTGCCCATCATTTGATGGCAGTGAACGATCTCTTGAACAAGCATGGCTACTCCCGGGTTACGGATGTGGCCAAATACCTTAACATCACCAAAGGCAGTGCATCCATTACCCTGAAGCATCTCAAAGAACGGGGATACATCGAGGAGGATTTAAACAGGTTTGTTCAGCTGACCCAAATGGGCAAACATACGGTCCGCTCAGTTATTGCCAAGCGTAAAATTATCATTAAATTTCTCTCCGAGGTTTTAAGCGTAACTCCGGAACAAGCGGAAATTGATGCCTGTAAAATCGAGCATCTGATTAGTCAGGAATCAGGTGAACAGTTACTTCATTTTGTGCAATTCGTTTCATCCGGCGACAAAAAAACTACGGAATTCTTGAAAGATTTAAAGGCGTATCAACCCATTGCGGCAGGAGATGTGGAAAACTGTAACCTGTGTATCGATGAATGTATTTACACAGAAATTTGTGAAGTGTGTGATCCGGAACAGAATTAAATAAAATAGAATCATCGTACTTAGGAATAGTGTAGTGAAACGGAATTTACTTACAACGGTTTTAACCTCCCTTTTTATTTTAATTTGTACTCCCCTGAGTTTATTTGCCCAAACCGGGATCATAAAAGGAACAATCACCGACGAATTTACCAAAGAAGCGTTGGCCAATGTCAACATTACTTTGGATGGAACCACATTTGGTTCGGCATCAGCCAAATCCGGCGAATATGAAATTGCAAATATTCCACCAGGAAAATATTCGTTAATTGTCAGTAGAATCGGTTACAAAATAGAGAAGAAAGAGATAGAAATTACAGCAGGAGCCACGCAAACGCTTAACATTGGTTTACAAATCCAGGCTATTGAATTATCGCGAGTAATCGTTTCCCGTGTTATGCTGACCGGCGGTGAAAATCAAATTGCCCCCATTCCCGGCGCGGTGCATTATATCGGACCGCGGGAAATGGCGCAAAACAACCATTACGATATTCATCAAGTGCTCCGCGATATTCCTGGTGTAAACATCCAGGAAGAAGATGGCTACGGACTTAGACCCAATATAGGATTGCGGGGCACCGGCGTAGACCGCAGTCAAAAGATCACATTGATGGAAGATGGTATTCTCACGGCGCCAGCCCCCTATTCCGCTCCGGCGGCTTACTATTTTCCCACCGTCGGCCGCATGCACAGCGTCGAAGTAAGAAAAGGTTCAAGCCAAATAAAATATGGCCCATTTACGACAGGCGGCGCTTTAAATATGATTTCCACACCTATCCCCACGGAGTTTCATGGTTCTACAGATTTTTTTGCCGGCGCCAACGATGCCCGCAACCTGCATGTGATTGTGGGAGATTCGTATAAAAACTATGGCTTCCTCATTGAAACATACCAGATGAATGTTGATGGTTTCAAAAATTTGGATGGCGGTGGAGATACCGGCTTTGATAAAAAAGATTACCTCGCTAAACTGCGACTGAACACCCATAAAAACGCTAGGCATTACCAGGCATTAACATTAAAAATCGGACAAGTGACAGAACTCTCCAACGAAACCTACCTGGGTCTTACCGATGCGGATTATGCAAAAACTCCTTATCGCCGTTATTCAGCTTCACAAATGGATCTGATGGATGCCGAACAAAAACAATTTCAATTGCGGCATTTTATTCAAATAAACAGTTCCCTGGATTTTACCACTACAATCTACCGCAACGAGTTTAAGCGAAACTGGTTCAAATTAGATAGGGTAATGATTGAATCTGACGGAAGTCCTGTAAGTATTTCTAAGATTCTTGAAGATCCTGAATTCTATTTCAACGAATTTGCCATTCTAACCGGATCGAATAGTTTGAATGACAACGCTCTCGAAGTGAAAAATAACAATCGCAAATATTATTCACAGGGCATTCAATCGGTGGCTGGATATCAATTTAACCGGTTGGGAGCAGTCCATGACCTGGAATTTGGCATTCGTTATCACGGTGATCAAATGGATCGATTTCAATGGGTCGACATGTTTGCCATGGATAATGGAACCATGAAATTAACAACGCCGGGAATTCCAGGCACCGAAAGTAATCGCATCGAATCAGCGAAAGCATTGGCCCTTTACCTCCAGTATAGATTAACTTCAGGGAAATGGACCTTTCTTCCCGGCATGCGTTACGAAGATATCACGCTGAAACGCCTGGATTACGGCAATACCGATCCTGAGAGAAGTGCTACAGACTTAAAAGAACGCGAAAATAAAATAAATATCGTTATTCCCGGTATTGGGATCAACTACAGAATATCCTCTTCATTAACATCATTCTTTGGCATTCACAGAGGATTCGCCCCGCCCGGATCAAAAGAAGGGGCAAAACCGGAAGAGAGTATTAATTACGAATTAGGATTTCGATTAAACACAGGTAAACTCAGTATTCACTCAACACTGTTTTTCAATGATTATGACAATTTGTTAGGCTCGGATTTGGCGGCCAGTGGCGGCCGGGGAACAACTGATCTCTTCAATGGCGGCAAGGTTAAAGTAAAGGGTCTTGAGTTCATGGTGGATACTGATCTTGGCAATTCAAATACTAAATACTCCATACCCTTTCGGCTAAGTTATACTTATACAAATGCCAAGTTTAATAACGATTTTGTGAGTGATTATGAGCCATGGAGAACGGTTAGTACAGGAGATGAACTGCCCTATTTGCCTAACCATCAATTTGCAGCAAGCCTGGGACTTGCAGGAAAACTGTGGCAATTAAAATTAAGCGCAAAACATGCCGGCAGTATGCGAACAAAGGCAGGTTCTGGTGAATTATTGGATTCTGAAAGTATAAAAAGTCACCTGGTTTTAGATCTGGTGGCGGAATATTCCATAACATCAACCAACCGTTTATTCATCGGAATCAGGAATCTTACAAATCAAAAATACATTGCCGCCAGACGCCCTGCCGGTATTAGACCCGGCCTGCCCCGAACATTTATGGGCGGAATTAAAACGAGTTTCTGAGAAATTTTCACCATGAAAATCATAGGAAATAAAATTGCCTTGAAATCCATTTCTGTATTATTGCTGTTCGTTACCGGACTTTTTGTTTTTGCATGCAGCGATTCCGGTGAAGATAATATCGTGAATGTTTATTCGCATCGTCATTATGATATCGACAAACAACTGTTTAGAGAATTTACTGATAAAACCGGCATTCAGGTGAATGTGGTTTCAGCCTCGGCAGACGAACTCATCAAAAAGCTTGAAATCGAAGGGTTAGATTCCCCGGCAGATTTGTTGATCACGGTAGATGCCGGTCGATTGCATCGAGCGAAAGAGAAAGGATTACTGCAAGCCATCCAATCGAATAGTTTGGATAAAAATATTCCACTTAATCTTCGCGACCCGGAAGGATATTGGTATGGCTTGACCATACGAGCTCGATTGCTGGTATATTCGAAAGACAGGGTGAACCCTGAACAATTATCGAGTTATGATGATTTAACCAAACCAAATTGGCAAGGCAAAATATTATGCAGGTCTTCCGGCAATATATATAATCAATCACTATTGGCATCGATGATTGCTACTCAAGGTAAACAAGCCGCTAAACAGTGGGCTGAAAAAATCGTCAAAAATTTTGCCCGGGATCCCAAGGGAAACGATAGAGACCAGATGAAAGCTATCGCTGCTGGGATAGGAGATGTAGCCATTGTAAATAGTTATTATGTCGGAAAAATGATTACTTCCAGTATTGAAGAAGAAAGAAAGGTAGCGGAGCAAATCGGTGTATTTTTCCCCGATCAAAATGGCAGAGGCACTCACATTAATACCAGCGGAGCAGGAGTCACGGCAAGTGCGAAACACAAAGAAAATGCCATTCAATTGATAGAGTTCCTCTCTAATCTGGAAACGCAAGAGAAGTTCGCAGAAGGTAATTTTGAATATCCCGTAAATCCAAATGCTAAAAGATCTGCCCTGCTTGAATCATGGGGCGAATTCAAGGCAGACACGTTAAATTTGGCCCTTCTGGGTAAATACAATCGGGAAGCCGTAATGCTCTTTGATGAAGTCGGATGGAAGTAGGTTGAATGGATGATTTTGAGGGTTACATCCCTCGATACGCAATCACAAATCAGAGTAAAGAATCTCAAATATGACCGTAGCAAGACTTTCAATAAGAACCTGGAAAGATATATTATTTCAACTCAGGATCGAATTTAAATTCGGATTTAATGGTTGGACTATTTTCTCCCTTTTCCTGGTCCTGCTCATATGTATACCCATTTTCATTATCTTTAGTCATCTTTTTGCGAGTCCAAGCTCTACCTGGTCACACCTGGCCAGCACCGTTTTGAAAGATTACATTATCAATTCCTTCATACTAATTGCCGGAGTCGGATCTCTTTCTCTTATTATGGGAGTAAGCACAGCCTGGCTGGTAACCACTTGCAACTTTCCCGGGCGAAAATTCTTTAGCTGGGCTTTAATTCTACCTTTATCCATTCCGACTTATATCGCCGCTTATACCTATGCCGGCATTTTTGATTATACCGGTCCAGTGCAAAAATGGGTAACTTTTTTGGGTATTGATAATAACACTATTTTTTTCGACGTGATGACTATCGAAGCCATCATTTTTATTCTGGCGTTTACCCTGTTTCCATACGTCTATTTAATTACGCGGACTTCCTTTCATCGTCAATCCAGAACCTTCTTAGAATCCTCAAGAAGTTTAGGCAAAGGACAATTCTCTACTTTTTTCAAGATTGCTTTACCGTTGGCGCGGCCGGCAATAGTTGGTGGACTGTTTTTAGTATTGATGGAAGTATTGAATGATTACGGAGCGGTAAAATATTTTGGCATACCAACTTTTACAACCGGAATTTTTCGAGCCTGGTTTTCTCTTGGAGATTCTGATGCTGCAATTCGCTTATCGGCAATCTTAATGATATTTATATTTTCCCTGATGTGGCTGGAAAATTGGCAGCGAGGCAAGGCAAAATTTACCAGCAGCGATTCATCCTTTAAACCCATGCAAAAATTAACTTTCGGTAAGGTTGGCAAAAGTATTGCTTTCACAATTTGCCTGGTCCCTTTCCTGTTTGGATTTTTCATTCCAGTCCTTCAACTGGGATCTTGGGCCTTGCAGACTGCTAAAGACGTTGTGAATACCGAATTCATTGTGCTGGTTCTCAACAGTTTTTTTCTGGCTGTAGTCGCTGCTTTACTTTGCGTGTTTGTAGCGCTTGTCCTTATTTATACAGCCAGATTATACCATTCGTATTTAACCAGTAGATTCTCACAAATTGCAGTATTGGGGTATTCAATGCCAGGAGCGGTTATAGCTGTTGGCGTGTTAATCCCTCTCATCTCATTAGATAAAAGCATAGCAGGATTCATGAGCGCCAACTTTGGAATCTCTACCGGATTATTGTTGACCGGGACGATTTTTGCATTAATTTTTGCTTACCTGGTTCGATTCCTGGCTATTTCATTTAACCCGATTAAAGCCGGTTTTGAGAATACCTGTGAAAAACTGGATGAGGCTTCACGCTCTTTAGGGATTTCACCTTTACGTACATTAAGAAGAATCAACTTGCCCTTAATTAAAGGAACATTGTTGGGCGCTGCAATTTTAGTATTTGTTGATGTCCTGAAAGAGTTGCCAATCATTCTGGTTTTAAGACCGTTTAATTTTAATACCCTGTCAATTCGTGCTTTTGAATTGGCAAGCGACGAAATGGTAGCTCAATCAGCCAATGCGGCAATCATTATTATTTTAACGGGTATTATACCCATCATCATACTAAGTAACCTGATTTCAAGAGAGGCTAAATGAGTATTTTAAGTCTAAACAATATTTCCAAAAAGTATTTCTCTCGTGATAATTTTGCCGTTAGAAATATCGATTTAACTGTTGAATCCGGCGAAATTATAGCTTTGGTCGGTGAAAGCGGCAGCGGTAAAACAACTTTGCTGCGTCTCATTGCCGGTTTTGAAATACCAAATACAGGTCAAATGTTGATCCGAAATCAAGTGATGTTTGACGGTAAGAAATTCATACCACCGGAAAAAAGAGGGGTCGGCATGGTATTTCAGGATGCCGGTCTGTTTCCTCATCTTTCCGTTTCGGATAACATTGGTTATGGTATAAATGGCGGCAATCGATCAACCAAGAATAAACGGATTCAAGAACTGCTTGATTTGGTTGGATTAAGCGATTTTGAGCAGCGTTTCCCGCATGAACTTTCCGGCGGTCAAAAACAAAGGATTGCTTTAGCCCGGGCTTTGGCGCCGAAACCATCGCTTGTTCTTTTGGATGAACCCTTTAGCAGCCTGGATCGAAATTTAAAAGACCAGGTTAGAGATGACATAAAGCAAATCATCAACCAGACGAACACCACGGCGATTTTTGTCACCCACGATACCAAAGATGCCTTGTCAATCGCAGATCGGGTAGCGTTGATAAAAGAAGGACGGCTCCGTCAAATCGATACCCCTGAAGTGATTTATGCCAAACCAATCTGTTGCTGCGTTGCGAGTTTTTTCGGCAAAGCAAACCTGGTTGAAGCAAAAATAACAAACAAAGGATATGATACACCACTCGGTTTTATTGAGTCTGAATTTCCACACAGCGGCAAAAATAAAGTTATTTTATCCATTCGCCCTGAACATTTTGATATTATTCCAACATCCGAACCAGGCATCTGTGCCAGCGTAGACAAAGTTACTTTTTGCGGTGACCATCAAGAAGTGCTTCTCTCTGTTCTAAACACTCCAGTCGCTAACCAAAACTTACAAATTTCAGTGAGCCTGGATACTAAACTCAAAAAAAACCAACGAATTCATGTAAAGCCGGATGTTCAAAAAATTCAGATATTGAACGAGTGGAAAACTGTTACAAATTCGTTTTTGTCAAAATAAATTTATCTTTCCTCCCTGGAGTTTTTTACAAATTCTATTTGCATAAACCACATTTGGTTTTATTTTATGGGTGAATTTGACGTTTTTTGAGAGCATGGAACTTAGAAAACTCTTACGATTTATTACCAAAAAAGACAAACAAATATTCAAATGGACATATTGTAGGGGCGAAGCATTCTCGAGTACATACTGGTGCTGTAGGTGGGATAAATTCCATCCGAGAGTTATTTTTTAATACAAAGACTGAAAATCGATATTATATGATTTCTGTGAGGTCTAATGCTTTCATAGCTTACTTTTCTAATAAGAGTAAACGGTACTATGTATTTTAAATACTCTATCACAACAAAAAAAACCAGCGGCATAAAATCTAATTCAGATCATTATGTTTTATTAACTTGGGTAATTCATAAATCATAGTTTTAAGCTTAAAGTTTCCTAATTGTCATCCCGTCGCGCAACGGGGTGACAGTGATAAGGTTTATGAATAGATCAGGTTAATTTAATTAGTTAGGATTAATTTAAGAAGGAGAACTCATGGCAAAAAAGAAAACCTGGCGGGAGAAAGTAAATGAAATTGAAGAAAAGATTCATGTGATTACCCCTGAATGGGAAAAAAAATTAGGTAAAGGAAAAATACTGATTCCAAATGCATTGGATATTGAACGACTCATAAACAAAACCCAAAAAGGTGAATTGCTGACCAATGAACATTATCAGAGAGACATTGGCTAAAGAGAAAAAAGTACAAGTAACTGCTGCAATCCCGACAGGAGTCTACTTAAAATTCATTGCTTTAGCTGCGGAAGAACAAAGACCAGTCAAAGAGGACAATGTAACACCCTATTGGAGAGTATTAAAACCTGATGGGGCAATTAATATAAAATTTCCCGGTGGCGCCGAAAGACAGATATATCTGCTTGAATCAGAAGGACACAGTATTGAGCAAGGAAAAGGGAACAAACCACCAAAAGTGACTTCATTTGAAAATAAATTAAAAAACTACAGCTAACAAAAGATACCTTCAGGTACCTGGCACGGTTTTGAGAATCCGGTCGAGAACGTCTATATCTCTTCCTAGTGAACCCACCCGGTCTTGAGCACTTTTTCCGTAAATATTCTGGCATCCGGGCGAGGTTGATATTGACTGAATATTCATGTAATATTAGAAAAGTTTAGTTCTTTATTGTAATTTTATTGAACCAGACTTATATTCAGATATAAATTTTGGTATTTTTATGATAGATGACTTATAAAGTATTGGTATTTTAACCGATAAAATCTCAAGGAGTCAATATATGCAGCTTAATGCCCCCGACACCGCTTTCATGCTCGTGGCCACCGCTCTCGTGCTGATCATGACACCGGGCCTTGCCTTCTTCTATGGCGGCCTAATCGGAAGAAAGAACGTAGTAACCATTATGATGCAGAGTTTCGTCTCTCTGGGTATCACAACCGTGCTCTGGGTGACGGTTGGTTTTTCTCTCTGCTTCGGAAGCGACATCGGAGGTATCATTGGGAATCCATCCGATTTCTTCATGATGACTGGCATTACCCCCGGAGCCATCTACGAGGGATTGGGAATTCCCGTCTACTTGTTTGCTGTCTATCAACTGATGTTCGCCATCATCACTCCCGCCCTGATTACCGGCGCCTTCGCCAACCGTATGACGTTCAAGGCCTATTTCACGTTCTTGGTGGGCTGGCAGTTGTTGGTCTACTACCCATTCGTCCACATGGTGTGGGGCGGCGGCTGGATGGCGGATTACGGAGTACTGGATTTTGCTGGTGGCATTGTGGTTCACGCGATTGCCGGCATCGCAGCCCTTGCCACCGTGTTCTTTCTCGGCAAGAGGCGTGTTTCCGAGCCGGAACCCCACAATATCCCGTTTGTTGCACTCGGTACTGCCCTGCTTTGGTTTGGCTGGTTCGGCTTCAATGCCGGAAGCGCACTTGCGGTGAACGAAATCACCACATTGGCTTTCATCAACACCCAGATCGGCGGTGCGTTTGCCGGTGTGACCTGGATGATCCTCGACTGGAAGCTAAAAAAGAAGCCGACCTTGGTCGGGTTCTGCGTTGGAGCGGTTGCCGGCCTGGCGACGATCACCCCGGCAGCCGGCTTCGTGGCACCTCAGGGCGCGATGTTAATCGGGATCCTCGCAGGCAGCATTCCCTATGCTGCCATCATGTTCCGCCAAAAGAAGAACTGGGACGATGCGCTCGACGTGTGGGGTGTCCATGGCATCGGTGGCATCGTCGGGATCCTTGCCCTTGGCCTTCTCGCTACAAAGGAAATGAATCCAGGTGGGGCAGATGGCCTGTTCTACGGAAATGCCTCCTTTTTCGTAACGGAATTGGTGGGCGTGCTGGTCGCTATCGCCTGGGCCTTCATCGTCACGTACGTCCTGTTATGGGTAATCAACAAGATCACACCCGTACGCGTATCGGACACGGACGAACAGGCGGGCCTCGACAGTGCTCTCCACGGAGAGACAGCCTACATCCACGCAAGACTAGTGCAATAGAGATTGCTTTATCGTTTCGGATGCAGGCCTCAACTCCCAAGCAAGGCGAGCGGGACATCCAAAACTGGAACTCCAAATAGAGGACACCATGTCATGAAAAAAAACACCGCCAAGACCATATTAAGCTCAATCAGAACAATACTAGTGGTGGGTGCCACGTTGCTTACTTTGGATGCCGCTGCGGCTCAGGATTCTGAGGTTGAAAGCAGCATCGGAGTTGATGTGACTAACCAGTACTTTTTTAGGGGTATAATACAGGAAAACGAGGGGATGATTGCGCAGCCCTGGGTCGATTTCGTGTTCCCACTCTCGGGAGGGGAGAACACGTCGTGGTCTTTAAATATCGGTGTTTGGAACAGTCTGCACGACGGGCCGTCGGGCTCGGGTGGTGCCGGAATGTCCAATCATTACGAACTTGACGCCTATATTGGGGTCGGCGTCGACTTCGCCAACAACTGGAGCGGCTCCGTCAGCTACGTCGCGCTCACGAGCCCAAACTCCGCATTCGCAACGGTGAAGGAGCTTGATTTCTCGCTCTCCTTCGATGACTCGGGCCTGTTCGGAGGAGAGTCGAGCAGCTTTTCCGGCCTTCAGCCGTCCGTGACTCTCGCCTGGGAGCTGGATGGACAGTCGGACGGTGGCACCGACGAGGGGATCTACCTCGAAGTTGGCATCGAGCCTGCTTTCGATATCCAGCTGGTCTCGGTTTCGTTTCCGATTGTCGCGGGTTTCAGTCTCTCGAACTATTTTGAAGACGGCACGGGGAGCGACGATTTCTTCGGATTCGCACAAGGTGGCGTTTCGCTCTCGACCTCGCTGAACTTCGTTCCAGCCCGAATGGGAAGTTGGAGCTTGAGTGGTGGGGTAAGCATCCTGTTTTTGGGCGACAATCTCGAGACGATCAATGGAGGCGACAATTCGGAGGTGATCCTCTCCCTCGGCCTTGGGATCTCCTTCTGAACACCGGAAGCGCGTCTCTAATCTTAATGATGGAGGCGGAAAACAATATTTAATCCACGAATCACTAGATCGAGGGAGGGGACTATTATGATTAGCTCCAAAGAAAAATGGCTGTTTTGGGCATGTTTCATTGCACTGGTGGCAACTTCTTTTGGATTTGTCGACGGGCACAGATAATCGGTGATTGGCAAACGCAGTTTAATTTGAGCGAAACGCAGAAAGGCGAGCTCTTTGGTGTTGGTTTGTGGCCTTTCGCTATAAGCATCGTACTGTTCAGCCTGGTGATTGACAAAATAGGGTATGGTAGAGCAATGATTTTCGCATTCCTTTGTCATGTCAGCTCAGCGATTATTACGATTTTCGCCACCGGATACTGGATGTTGTATGTAGGGACTTTTGTGTTGGCTTTGGGTAATGGCACGGTAGAAGCAGTGATAAACCCTGTGGTCGCCAGCATGTATTCAAAAGAGAAGACGAAGTGGCTAAACATTTTGCACGCGGGCTGGCCTGGAGGAATGGTCCTGGGCGGCATACTGGCATTGTCTATGGGAAGCGTGCATTGGGGATGGAAAGTAGGCCTTGTTTTGATTCCTGCCATCACGTACGGGCTTATGATGCTTCGCCGCGAATTCCCGGTAAGTGAGAGGGTAAAGGCTGGCGTGTCGTATAAAGCAATGCTTCAGGAAGTTGGCATCGTGGGAGCCCTTATTGTCGTGGTCCTCATAGTACGTGAAATAGGTAGAGTTTTTGCGTGGAGCTTGACAGCTCAGATCGTGGTAGCCGGTATTCTCGTCGTTGGCTATGGCATTTATGCGAGGAGCATCGGACGTCCCATGTTCATTTTCCTACTGCTTATTATGATGCCTTTAGCAACAACGGAGCTTGGTACGGATAGTTGGATCACTGACCTGATGGTACCGTTTCTCGGCGGCAATGCAGTGTGGGTTCTGGTATACACCGCATTTATCATGATGGTTCTTCGTTTCTTTGCAGGGCCAATTGTCCATAAATTGTCACCCTTAGGCCTACTCGCCACGAGTAGTGCAGTGGCCATATTGGGACTGATCTTTCTCTCAAAAACCGTCGGTGTGACCATCTTTCTAGCTGCGACCGTCTACGGTTTTGGCAAAACTTTCTTCTGGCCGACGATGCTTGGTGTTGTCGCGGAGAGATTCCCACGCGGAGGTGCGATGACTTTGAACACGATAAGCGGCGTTGGTATGCTGAGTGTTGGAATTATCGGCGCAGCTTTCCTTGGAAATATTCAGGACAAAGAAATCGACCAGGCTCTGGCGGCTAAAGACTCTGCACTTCATTCGAAAGTCGTAATGGAAGAGAAGGCCAGCGTTTTTGGCACTTATCGTCCACTGGACCAGGAGAAGGTCGCGACCTTGAGCGAGGACGAGAAAGCGACCATCGCGGACCTGGGTGCCACGGCGAAGAAGCATGCCTTGTCGACAGTTGCCATCTTTCCTGCTTTCATGCTGGTGTGCTACCTGGGTCTCATTTTGTACTTTAGGTCGCAGGGCGGCTACAAGCCTGTTGATTTGCAAGCTGAAGAGGCCAAGGTAGGTCCTGATGTCTAGGAAGCACCAGCGGCTTAGGCCGGGTCGTTTCTGGGGAAACAGACCAAAAACGGCCTAGCAAGTAATCATCAATCTTGATACTACTGGTACGGCCTTGCAGGTTGAGGACCGCTTTCCTCCCCTGAATAGAGCAGATGCTCTTTCCATCCCGTGGCTTTTTCCTTGTTTCATCCTTGCCGATTCGAGATAGCAAAGCTGGCACTTGCTAGAATTTAGTCTATTTATATTTAAGACAAAAGTCAAAGTGGGTGGGGTGGTAACCCACCTTTTTTTCACTTGGCAGTTTTTTCGCTCGGCAGGAGAACAGCAACATTATGTGAATATAAATATAAAGGCAATTGTGTTTATACTGCTAATCCGGAGTGAAAAAACAATGTATATCTTTAATAATAGTTGTGTGTAATGCTAATACAAAATCAAATGGTAAAATGAAAATATTGATTGTGTATTCAGGAATTATTCCAGTCAAATTGTATGGTGGTACTGAAAGGGTTATCTGGTATTTAGGAAAAGAATTAGTTAAAATGGGACATGAAGTTACATATTTGGTATCTGAAGATTCCTTTTGCGACTTTGCCTCAATAATTTACATTGATAAGAAAAAGAAAATAGTAGAACAAATTCTCAACTCAATAGACATTGTACATTTTAATTTTACTCCCCAGGATATTGACACAATTACAAAACCCTATGTTATAACGATACAAGGAAACTGTAAAGATTATAGAGAATTCGATAGAAATACAATTTTTGTTTCAAAAAATCACGCAAATCGCTATATGTCCGACTCTTATGTTTACAATAGTTTAGATTGGGAGGATTACGGAACCTATGACTTTTCCTTAAAAAAAGATTATTTCCATTTTCTTGGGAAGGCAGCTTGGCGAGTAAAAAATATCCAGGGTGCGATAGATATAATAAAAAAAACAAAAAAGGAAAAACTGAAAGTATTAGGAGGACATAGATTTAACATTAATATGGGACTCAGACTTACATTTAGTTCTCGTGTGACCTTTTGCGGCATGGTAGGAGGAAACAAAAAAAATCAATTGCTTAATAATTCGAAAGGTTTAATATTTCCTGTTAGATGGCATGAACCTTTTGGTTTAGCAATTATAGAAAGCTTATACTTTGGTTGTCCGGTATTTGGTACACCCTATGGGTCGCTTCCTGAAATAGTTATAAAAGATGTGGGGATTCTTTCAAATAAGATAGATATATTAGCGAACGCTGTTGAAAATAGTGATATGTTTTCATCTAAAATTTGTCATGAATATGCAGTAGAGAAATTTAACTCAAAAAAAATGGCAGAATCTTATCTAGAAAAATATCAAAAAGTAATGGATGGGGAAACCTTGAACGAGAATTTTCCAAAATTAAAAGAAAAGCAGAGTAAAAAATTTCTTGACTGGATAAAATAAGCACAGCACACTACAAACATGGTATCCGTCGATATGGCGCCCTATTCATGAAATTGTTGTAAGGCCTACTCGCCCAACTTTGGAAGCTGGGGTAATAAATGGATATTCTATTAGACCTAGAGAAACCTGGAATACGGTTTGACACTCTCTTTTCAGAGTTTGCTAAGGAGTACGGTAACCACTATCGGTGCGCTAATGTAATGCAATTAAAAGGAGTCATAAAAATCAGGTAGCAACGGTTTTTCCATGCGAAAAAATTAATGCTTAACCTACATTGTGGATGAAATATTTGAAAAATCATACAAAAGAGCTAACATTTTGCGGCTGCGGGACGCGTGCAATAAATTACATTTTGTGTTACTGCATAGTAGTGTGTTATAAATGAAGTCCGTGTTTGAACTCCCGCGCACAGCAGAGCAATCCGTTAGATATTTACCAAATCAGCAAGTGTCTTAAGATCCGACACTTCCAGATCCGGTGATTCTTGAGCTTTAGGAGTAGCATCCAAATCCTGCCATCTCCTTCCTGCGATTTCACCCAAACAGTCGCTAATCCCATTTTCCTGGCAGGGCCAATATCGTGAAAAATGCATCTGGCTACATGTAAAAGATGGGGCAATATCCTGTAACTAACAATTTAATCAATATACCATAAGCTGGGATAAATTTAGGGTTAGATATATTCTTGACTTATGATCATATGGAAGTTATCTTGGGTTAATTCCAAAATAAAAAAAATCCCATTGGGAAAACCATGGAAACCTTGCACCGTACAATTTCAAATCCTCATAAACCAAATTTGGATTGGAGAGTTATTTTGGCACTGCTCGCTGCGTGCACAATGTCTTGTAATTGGGATTTCGGCACAGTACAGCCTGAGCGAGTGTGGATGGCGACGGAACCGATTCAATGCCTGGGCAATCCCTGGGAACTTGACTGGCTTGAGTCTCACAATTGGAATTACTCTGGTTATCCTAAGGATCACACTACTATAGAACTCGAACCGGAGGAGTTTGCGATTATCCAGGATTTCTATAATCGCCGGGGGGTAACTGTTTTCAAAGCCGAGACAGTGCAAAAATACGATACCGTGTGCGCTGCGTGTTTTTGTCCTGAAGGGCACACACTCTACCTTATTGTCGCGATTGAAGATGTTCAAAAGATGATCGAGTTTGGCTACCGAATAGAAACCCCATGATAAGATGATCACGACATTTAACTAACTTTTTAACGTCATGCTTATGATGAGATACATACGCCAGCTTATGTCTGTTGACCACCTGCAGTTGTGATTTTGACGGGACAGGAAGCCAGGCCGTAAACAGTGATGCATTGAAGTACGGGGTTGTATACAACGATTGTGGACCTACCGACTCTCCGGTTGTTCGTATAATACTAACAGATGAAGAATTTTCATGTAAAGATAATCATAGAAATGTCAACCACATTGTTTCATATCTTGAAATCGGAACTGTAAAAGAAATAAAGATCGGCATGGTAATTTCAGGTCACGCCTCTAGTATAGGCGGTGAGCCAGATTCTGGATACGAATGCGAAAAGGATTTTAAGAATTGTGTTGAAATAGGTGTTATTTCAATAGAGATATTGGGTAGTGACAGGGAAAGGTTAGAAGGAACATGGAAATTTGAAGGCAGCGATAGAACTGGTAATTTCAATGTTGAAAAATGTGATCAAAAAAGTGGCGCTTGTGGGTAGGATAACAAAAATAAGAGAAGGGCGAATTGTGGTTTAGCTGGGTTCGTGCCGCAGTCCCGGCAGCCTAACCCGGCTATTGCCCGCCGTTTTTGTATGAGAAATTTATTTAATACAACCGGCGTTAGCTATTAACCAAATCAGCAAGCGTCTTAAGATCCGCCACTTCCAGATCGGGAGTTTCATGAGCTTTTGGGGTAGCTCCAAATCCTTCCTTTCCCTTCCTGCGATTTACCCAAACAGTCGCTAATCCCATTTTCTTGGCTGGGATAATATCGTGGAAAATGCTCTGTGCCACATGTAAGAGTTGATCTTGTGGGATATCGATATTTTCGTGCAAATGTTGAAAATTTCGCTCCGCTGGTTTGTAGCTGCCTATTTGTTGGGCTGTGAAAATGGTGTCGAATTGCGTTTTCAGATGTTTCGAAGAATAGGAAAACAGATCATCATCCACATTGGACAAAATGGCCAATTTGTAATTTCGTTTCAATCGTGACAATGCTTCGACCGTATCCGGAAAGGGCGGCCAGTCGCGAACCGAATCAACTAGAGTGTTAGTTTCCGATTCCGAGAGAACAAAATCAAATTGGTCGGCAAAATTGATCATCACCTGGCGTAGGACATTCCGGTAGGTTTGATACTTACCTGATTCTAACTCCGTTTCCAGCATCGCATAAGTAGTAAGGATCTGGGCATCGGATAAATTTAAGTTATTCTTTAACGCTATGGGTTTCAATACATTGAGAATACCGGATTCCCAATCGATTAATGTGCCGTAGCAGTCGAAGGATAGAATTTCGAAATGGTTTAGATTTAGCATAGGAGTATAAAGTTACAGAGTGACGGAGAGACAAAGGCACAAAGGAACAAAGGCACAAAGGAACAAAGGAACAAAGGAACAAAGTTAATGAATTTAAGATAAAGTTAAACTGATTTCAAATTACCTCACCAAGTGTGGCACTCTAAAAAATAAATCCGATATATTTCCTAATCGAACATCTTCACTACTTTTTGGCCAGATGCCGGGGATCGATTGGCTGCATTTCGGACATTTTCCGTCCGATGTGATATGATAACTTTGGATGACGTAACCGATTCGCTCAATTAAAAGCTCGCCGCAACTGTGACAATACGTATTTTCAAACCGCCCTACCCTGCCGGCTGCATTGCCGGCATACACATAATGCAGACCTTCTGCATAACCCAGTTCCGCTGCTTCGATCAGGGTCTGCGCCGTGGTGTTTTCCGGGTCTTGCATTTTGTAATCTTTGTGAAAAGCGGTAACATGCCACGGGATATCCGGTGAGACAGAATGAATAAATTGTGCCGCATCCCGCAGCTCATCTTTTGAATCATTAAAACCAGGAACGATCAAGGTTACGATTTCAACCCAAAAACCCATCTCATGGACCATCCGAATGCCGTTTAGAACATTTTCGAGAACTGCACCGAGAGATCGATAGTTCTTGTCTCGCATGGATTTCAAATCAACTTTGTAACCCTCGGTTAACGGCCGGATATACTCCAAGACCCGCCTTGTTGCGTTACCATTAGAGACATAAAGGCATGTGAAACCGGCTGCTTTAGCCAATTTGAAAACAGCCATTGCCCATTCGGAAGTAATAAGAGGTTCGTTATAAGAGCTGGCAAAACATTTAGCGTCATTTCGTTTCCCTAATTCCACCAACTGCTCAGGAGTAACTTCCTCCGGTGGTTTGCCGGCATTGGCGTCACGTAAGGTTTGGGAAATGTCCCAATTTTGACAATAAGAGCAATGTAGATCGCAGCCATGCATGCCAAACGTAAGCGTATCCGAGCCCGGGAAAACATGGTAGAAAGGTTTCTTTTCGGTTGGGTCACATTGTAATGCAGCAACATAACCCCAGGGTACATATAATTTACCATCCAGGTTATACCGAACTTGACAAATCCCCCGTTTACCAACTTTTATCTTGCAATCATGGCCGCAGGAATAACAATGTACAGCTTCATCTTCAAGCTCGTCATACAATTCACCCTGCCGAACCATGGGATTAATAATATTTGCAATGGGTACATCACCGGATATGGGTCTGCGTAGTGTATGTAATTGTTCAAGGAGATCGATTTCAGAAGATGCCCTGTCCGAACGGCGAATGGGAACTTCTTCTTTTGTGTTCATTTTAATGCCTCTTTTGTTCTCGATTAAAATATACCCCGAATTCCCAGTTGAATCAAGCAGAATGTCACATAAGGATATTACAAGCTTTCAAAGTAAGCGTAGACTTCCAGGTTATCCAAATAAACCCCGTCGAAACCTGAAGCAAGGATTTTGTCTATAAAGGAATACCTATTCCCGAAGATGATGTCCTGCCAATCCTTTTCCCAGAATTTTACCCAGTACTCATTATAGTACAATGGATCTGAATATCGCGCAGCAATCCATGCTGGATTGCCGATTTCCCAGTCGCTTTGCCAATAATAACGAAATTGCTCCGCAGCGCCAATATTTAGATATGAAATTACCAACCGTTTCCCACCATTTGCTTTCGTTTTTAAAAACTGAATATCCGCTTCTTTTAAGAGTCTTCCTGAGTAATAGGGATCAATAATCAAAAGATCATAATTTAACTTTTGTAAAGCAGTTAGAAAAGACTGTTTATTTTTAAACATACTTGAATTGATCAGGTAAAGAAAATTTTTCGCTTCAGGTAATTTTAAAATATCTAAAGAATTTTCACCGAAGGTCGTTTCGGGATACTCAGGTATTTCATCCAAATCAAAATCATCACTCGGAGCTGCGAAAGAAATGTAATTTCTTTCATTGTTTTTTGAAAATGAATCATCCACCTGCTCCGGTACCGCGCAGTAATCGGTTACCAAAACCTTCAGGTTTTGACTTTCAGCAAGATCAAGAAACCCAAGGAGATAATTGCGATAATCCGATGGTGTGGGGACTTCATATCCTTTTTCACCATAAAACACATGTTCCTGACCAACTCCGTCAATTTTATCCAGGTATGTTGGAACTATTTTGCCATCAAGCATGGAATTGTCAGTTAATAACTCTAAGCCATTCTGAGTGATCACAATAAAACCAGGATTCATTGATTTAGCATAATCACTAATATTTTGAACAAATCCACGCATTTCAGAGCGGAAAAATTGATTTCGAGTATTATCAGGATTAACGCTGGATTTACAGCTCAAAGAGATAAAGGAAGTCAGAATAAATATTAAATATTTTTTTCTAAAACTCAAAAACAGGGACATTATTAATTTCATTCTCTTAAACATTTCGATAAAAAGTAAATGAATTTTATTTTAATTGCAAGTCAGTTAAATTTTGTTATTTATTCTTGGATTGAAACAATCATTGCACGAGCTGGTTTAAGTTTAATCGAAAAATAAACGATCCTGGAATTTATACAGGTGAAAGCCTGGTGAATTCTCTTTAATACTTTCATACTTTTAAGAATGAATAAATTTTACTCAAATCGATATTCAATTATTTTCACATTAATTCTTATTGCGGTATTTTCCTTTTTGTACAATTGCAGTTCTTCAACCGGGCCCTCTAAAGTTAAAGAAGGATTGACAGCAAAAGAGGCGGAACAGCTGGCAAGCAGCCGGGCTTTGGAAATCCTTGGAAATCCTTCCTTGATCAGTATTGAAACTCCTGATAGCGGCGGCGGTTTGAATCGGGAAGGAAGATTGGCTGAAGGTGAAAAAGGGAAATGGTGGTTTGGCTATCACGAGCTGGGATCAATAGAAGGGTTGATCATAGAGACTGAGGGTATTCTATTATTCTCCGCAATTGTATCGCTTGATAATCTAAGAGGTTTACAAGAAATACTTCCGGATTACATCGATTCATCAGAAGCGATCATAAAGGCTGAAGCCAGTGGTGGAAAAGATTTAAGTGAAGTTGAAACTATTATCGCTGTACTTGCCGGAGAACCTGCCTGGCCAAAAACCGGACCTAATCATGTAGCCTGGGTAATCACTTATGAACTTAAAAACAATATGAATGAAATATTTTATATTGATGCTTACTCCGGGGTTTTCCTGGGAAAAGGGTGACCGCTGATGGCGCAGATTACGTAGGAATAAATCTGGGAGATCAGGTAATCCTGCAAAAATCATGGTTTTGAAATAAAAAGGGCGATCCGCTAATTAAATTAGCAGACCGCCAAAACATAGTTTATTTTTTGGTGGTCCGACATAAATGTCGGGTTACAAATTTACATTGTTTTTACTTTTTACTTCTCACTTTTAACTTTTTAAGCACATCCGCCTCCTGTCCTGAGCAAAGTCGAAGTTTTACCGTTTCATTCCTAGCTAGCATCTTTGTCACTTTGTGCCACTAGTGCCTTTGTAACTTTGTAACTTTGTTACTTTTTCAATCAATTCATCAATTCATAAATACCAGCCGCTCCCATACCGCCGCCAATACACATGGTGACCATCCCATAACGAATACTTCTGCGTTCCATTTCGTTGAGAAGCTGAACTGACAGCTTAGCTCCGGTACAACCCAAAGGATGGCCAAGGGCAATTGCCCCGCCATTGACATTCACCTTATCGATGTTCAAATCAAGTTCTTTGATTACCCCGAGAGCCTGGGCTGCGAATGCCTCATTTAATTCGATCAATTCAATATCTTCAAGCTTTAAGCCGGTCTTCTTGAGGACCTTGGGAATTGCCTCGATCGGGCCGAGCCCCATCACCTCGGGAGCAACGCCACCCACCGCAAAACCCACAAACCGTGCTTTTGGCGTCAGGTTCAATTCCTTTGCTTTTTGTTCCGACATCACGACGAGCATAGCAGCGCCATCACTAACTTGCGAGGAATTACCTGCGGTTACAGTTCCATTCATTTTGAACGCCGGTTTTAATTTCGCCAATTTTTCCAATGTTGTATCGGGACGGGGTCCTTCATCAATTTCCAGGATGACTTCATTTTCCACAATTTTGTTTCCATTACCGGCGATTCTCTCAGTTAGTTTTACAGTTACGAGTTCATCTTTAAATTTACCTGTTTTGATCGCGTTGACGGCATTCATATTGCTTCGCAAGGCAAATTCGTCTTGTTCTTCACGACTGATGCTATACTGCTCAGCTACTCTTTCTGCAGTCAACCCCATGTTTAGATAAGACTTTGGCCAACTTTCGGTTAGATGTGTGTTAGGAGCAAATTTATTACCACCCAGGGGGACTACACTCATACTTTCAGCGCCACCCGCCAGAATCGTATCATCCATGCCACTTTTGATCCGTTCAGCTGCAAATGCAATCGATTGCAATCCGGAAGCACAAAATCTATTGATTGTCGCTGCCGGAACTGAAGTAGGCATCCCAGCCCGCAATGAAGCTATCCTTGCCATGTTCATGCCCTGTTCAGCCTCCGGGAAGGCACAACCAATTAGGATGTCGTCTACTGATTCGGGTTCCAGCCCGGGGGTTCGATCAACTGCTTCTTTGATAACCAGGGCAGCCAAATCATCGGGCCTGGCGTTTTTTAGGGTTCCCCGGTTGCCCTTGCCTACTGGGGTCCGAACATTGGTTACTATTAAAGCGTCTCTCATTGAATTTCTCCTAAATTTAAATCGAATCATTCTAACAAACTTGTGCTTCAGTTTGCCATCAGCTCAAATTGATCTAACATTAACGGATAAGCTAATTCCTTAATGGTTTTCCTGTTTTTAGCATATGCATAATTCGTTCCTGGGTTCCCTGTTCACCGCAAAGTGAAAGGAATGCTTCCCGCTCCAGATCCAGAAAATATTGCTCATTAACTTCTTGTGGAGCGGTGAGATTTCCACCAGCTATTACGAAGGCTAGCTTTTCACCGACTACTCGATCATAATCTGTTATAAACCCGGCTTCATGCATATTATCAATCCCGATCAACAATCGCGACAAAACTTTAGAACCAAGGGCTAACATTCGTTCTTGGACGGCTGGATTGCGGTAACCTTCGGATACCAAATTAAGGACTGTTTGTTTTGCATCACCGATAAGTCGAGCAGGATTGATGGAGATTAAATCTGAATTTCGCAGCAAATTCATTTTCTTAGCTTCAACCGCACTTGTTGAGACCTTCGCCATTCCGATGGTTTCGAATACTTTTTGGATAAATGAATTATAATCGACGTTTTGAATGTTCTCAACACTTTTCAAAGTTCGCAAAGTTAATTCTTTTGTTCCACCGGCTGCCGGGATCAATCCGACACCTACTTCCACTAAACCAATGTAGCTTTCAGCTGAGGCCTGTGTTCTTGCAGCATGCATCTGCAATTCACAGCCGCCGCCAAGAGTCATTCCGAATGGTGCAACAACCACAGGCTTTTCTGCATATTTTAACCGCATACTCGTGTTTTGAAATAACTTGACTGCCTGCTCCAAACCATCCCAATCCTTGTTTTGAGCGAGCTGAGCAACAAGGAATAAGTTAGCGCCGACACTAAAATTACTACCCTGGTTACCGATGACCAATCCATCATAATTTTTCTCTACTACATCAACAGCCTGGTTCACCATACCGAGAATCCCTTCGCCAATCGAATTCATTTTAGAGTGGAATTCTACCAATGCGACGCCGTCACCCAGGTCAATTAAACTTGCTTCTTCATTCGTTATTAGTACTTTACCGGGAGATTCTTTTTGAAGATTGAGATTTATTATTCCCGGACTAAACTCAACTTCTTTATATTCCCGGCTGTTAAAATCAAACTGCCGCAGAATTCCGTTTTCGGTTTTGTAGAATGAAGTGTTTCCTGCAGCCAGCATTTGCTTTATATTATCCGGGACTACTTTTCCTTCAGACACCATCCTGTTGACTGATTTTTGGAGGTCGATGGCATCCCAGGTTTCAAAGAGACCTAATTCCCAGTTATAACCCCATTTCATGGCATTATCTATATTCATAATTGAATCGGTAATTTCGGGAATTCTATTGGCGGAATAAATTAAAATAGCGCTCAAAGTTTCCCAGAAAAATTTCCCTGCCTTGTCATCCGCATATGCGATTGACTTAATACGTTCGCCAACATCATCGATTTTCTTAGAAGCATCCAATGATGGGAAGCTCACTTTTTGCGTCGGTTCAAACTCCATCTTATCAGGATTCAAGGCAAAAATAAGACGTTTACCGGATGCATCCATTCCTTTTCGATAAAAGCCTTGTTTGGTTTTTGATCCAAGCCATCCTTTTTTAACCATTTCATTGACAAAATCAGGGATCAAAAGTTGGTCGCGCATTTCATCCTCGGGAGCCGCCTCATAAAGATTTTTAGCTACATGCACAAAGGTATCAATACCGACCACATCTGCTGTACGAAACGTTGCACTCTTGGGTTTTCCGGTTGCGGGACCTGTAATTGCATCCACTTCATCAATGGTTAGTCCGTCTTTTATCATTTGCTGGATTACAATCATCATGGCCATCACACCGATACGATTACCAATAAAATTGGGGGTGTCCTGGCAGAATACAACGCCTTTCCCCAATTGCCGATCGACAAAATCTGCCATAAAATCAACCAATCCGGTATCCGTATCCGCAGTTGGGATGATTTCAAGCAAACGCATGTAACGCGGAGGATTAAAAAAATGAATCCCAACAAAGTGCCGTTTGAATTCATGATCCTGATTTTCGGCAATTTTGGTAAGTGAAATACCGGAAGTATTGGTTGCGATGATGGTACCCGGTTTTCTAACTTCAGCTATCTTTTGCATCAAAGATTGTTTGATGTCTAACCTCTCCACCACAGCCTCGATAATACAATCCACCTCCGCAAGCCAGTTGAAATTATCCTCAAAATTTCCGATTGTAATTAAACTCGTCAGACCGGTATCATAAAAAGGCGCCGGCTTTAATTTGAGCGCCATTTTTAAGCCATTTGAAACAATACGATTTCGCACCTTCCGGTCTGTCAGTGTTAAACCGGCAGCTTCTTCTTCCGGTGTTAGTTCATTAGGAACAATATCTAATAAATAGGAAGGGTAACCGGCATTGGCCAAATGGGCTGCGATCTGGGAACCCATAACTCCTGATCCAAGAATGGCAATTTTTTTGATTTTATAAGGTTGAGACATTTAATAAATTCTCCAGATTAAGATAATGATCTGAGCTTTGTGATAATTCTAATTAATGATAATAATACCATGAAGTGATTTTTCTGCTGTTTTTTGGGTGATATCAACGTAATTAAAAATATTCAAAGGCATAATCTACTTGCTACTATTTCTGCATCTATAAGGCAAATGAATTTTTTTTAATATTATGCCTTAAATTGCAATAACAATTTTTCATTAAACACAAAAAATGAATTGTGTATGTCCGGAAGACATGACTAACTCTGGCGCAAATAGCAAAATTTTATTACATTGCTCATTTGGATTAATTCAATTGTTTAAATTTATAGTTGACGAACTCGTAAAAAGTCGAAAGTTTAGAAGGACATACAATATATTGACATTTCAACTTTAGCTTAACATTATATTGTATTCACTAAAAGGCTGCCGACTTTTTACAATGCCGTCATATAGTTAACCAACTCATTTTTGTATGAAAATTATTAGTTCCTGTTTCTTAAGTCTCCTCCTTTTGGCAGGTTGCAGTATTCAAAAAATTGCCGTAAAATCTACCGCTGGCATTTTAATTGTTGGCATGCCCACATTCCTGGAAGAAAGTGACCTGCCATTAGCAGAACTAGCTCTTGGATCCAATCTAAAGTTTCTGGAAGTTTTGATTAGAAACGATCCGGATAATCAAAAATTACTTTTACTTGCAGCGGAAGCATATACAAGTTATACTCTTGGTTTTATTCAGGACAAATATCCAGAACGAGCTCGGAATTTTTATCTTCGTGCCCGCGACTATGCACTTCGGGTACTAAACAAAAATAAAAATTTTCGAAAAGCATTAAACCAGGATATTGAACAATTTAAATCCGCTTTAAACACCTTCAAAAGATCTGACGTACCCGCTTTATTCTGGACGGCAAATGCCTGGGGTAGTTATATCAATTTAGACCTGACAGATGTGGATGCAATCGCAAGCCTGCCGAAAGTTCAGGCAATTATGGAAAAAGCGCTGGAATTGGATGAAACCTTTTATTACGGCGGTCCCCATGCTTTTTTAGGAACATTGTTTGCTTCACGGTCACGAATCCTGGGTGGAGATCCGGAACGAGCAAAAGAGCACTTTACGAAATGCCTGGAAATAAGCAATCAGTCTTTTTTATTGTGGAAATATCTTTTTGCGATGAGTTATGCCGTTCAATCACAGGACAGAGATCTATTTAAAAGACAATTACAAGAAATATTAGATGCACCAAATGATATTTTACCGGAGCAACGGCTTGCCAATGAAATTGCGAAAGAGAAGGCAAAAGCGTTGTTAGAGAAAGAAGATGAGCTGTTCTTTTAGGGATCAACTCTAATGAAACTACCTTAAACGAATGACGTTAAACAACGGTGCATTTTAATAAAAAAATGAATACAAAACAGGAGGTATCAATTTTGAGACGAGTTTTCTTCTTCGTACTTTTAACATTTGTGTCTGTTCTTATTTCAAATGGTTGGGCACAAAAACATACGATTAAATTTGCAACTTTAGCGCCGGAGGGATCCACATGGATGGTGGTAATGAGGGAATATGATAAAGAATTGCGTGAAAAAACCAATGGCGAGGTTGGATTTAAGATTTATGCCGGTGGAGTTTTAGGAGATGAAAAAGACGTCCTTCGAAGAATACGGATTGGTCAGATTCAATCGGCAGGATTTACAGGTGTTGGTATGGGCGAAATATTGCCGGAAGTTAGAATTTTAGATACTCCGTTTCTTTTCCGTAATTATGAAGAAGTGGACCACATTTACAACAAGTTTTATGAACGATTTGCAGAAGGATTTGAAAGTAAGAATTATGTGCTATTAGGATGGGCCGAAGTTGGGTTTGTTTACATGTTTACGAAAAAAAAAGCCGCCGATTTGGATGAAATGAGAAAACTCAAAATGTGGGTTTGGGAAGGAGACCGGGTTGCGGAAGCGACTTTTAAAGCCTTTGGCTTACAACCCATCCCTCTTTCCGTTATCGATGTAATGACTGCATTGCAAACAAATATGATAGAGGGAGTTTACACGTCACCCCTGGGTTTAGTCGTATTACAGTGGTTCACAAAAGTAAAATTCATGATAAATATACCATTGGCCAATGCTGCAGGAGCTGTTCTTGTCTCCAAGGAAAAGTATGATAAACTCCCTGATATCCATAAAAATACTCTCAGGGAACTCGGTAGGAAATATATGTCAAAGCTCACTCAGCTTAGCCGCGATGACAATGCAAAAGCTATTGAAACATTAAAAAAGAATAATATCACTTTTGTTTCTGTCGATAATCCGCAAGTTCTTCAATCCTATTATGATGTGGGAAAAAAAGCCAGGCGTTCACTCGTTAACAAATTTTATTCGGAAAGTTTACTCAATCAAATCGAAAATGAGTTGAATACTTTGCGATCGTCCAATGGTTCTTTAAAATAGAGTTATTATATAATTCATCGAGGTTGTGTGCAGATTATCAACTTTATTGATCGGATCTTAGAACGGATAGAATCGGTTACCTTAATCATCGCGTTAACCAGCATGATTTCAATGGCCTTCCTGCAAGTCATTCTACGCAATTTCTTTGACTATAGCATTCTATGGGCCGATATATTTTCACGACATTTGATTCTATGGGTTGGATTTATAGGCGCCAGCCTGGCAACCTATGAAAATAAACATATCAACATTGACGTCTTATCGCGATTTTTATCACCGAAAATAAAACAAATTTCAATAATCATCACAAGATCCTTTTCAGCATTTATTTGCATATTATTGGCCAAAGCCTCTTTTGTGTTCATTACCGATGAACGCTCGGCTGGCTCAACTTTATTTTTGGAAATACCGGTATGGGTTTTTATGATTATCATCCTAATCGGTTTTGTTATCATTAGTTTTCGTTTTGTCATTCAGGCGATACAAGCAATCTCATCTCCTAAATTTGAAGCGGAAAAAGGCTAGCGTGGAAATTGCATTATTCGGTCTCGTCTTCCTGTTACTGGCACTTTTCGGAACGCCTCTGTTTGTCATCATCGGCGCTATTGCCCTTCTCGGTTTCTATTTTCAAGATGTCGATAGCTCTGCCGTCATTATTGAAACTTATAGATTGGCGAATGCCCCGGTTTTGCTCGCTATCCCCCTTTTCACTTTTGCGGGCTATCTTCTTTCAGAAAGCAAAGCGCCACAGCGGTTGGTAAATTTTTCCCGGGCGTTATTTGGCTGGTTACCAGGCGGATTAGCAATAGTGGCTTTGGCCAGCTGCGCAGTATTTACCGCTTTTACCGGGGCATCCGGTGTAACCATAATCGCCCTTGGCGGTTTAATGCTTCCATCTTTGCTGGAAGATAAATATCCGGAAAACTTTTCATTGGGGCTACTCACTTCCTCGGGAAACCTTGGCATGCTTTTTCCGCCAAGCCTGGCTATCATTCTATATGGTTTTGTAGCTAAAATTAATATAGACAAACTCTTCCTGGCCGGGGTTTTACCTGGTATTTTGATAATGATCCTCCTGAGTGCATACAGCATTTTTATTGGCAAAAGAAGTCATATCCCATCGGTACCATTTTCCTGGAAACGACTCCTGGCTGCTTTAAAAGAAACCCGGTGGGAAATTCCCCTGCCAATCATCATTATCGGTGGCATCTATGGTGGACTGTTTTCCGTAACGGAAGCAGCGGCAATTACAGCAGTGTACGCTTTAGTGGTCGAAGTTATAATTCTGAGAGATTTAAGTTTTTTCAAAGATGTTCCCCGGATCATGCGGGAAAGCATGATTTTGGTTGGCGGGATTCTCATCATTCTTGGCTGTGCTTTGGGGCTGACCAATTACCTCATCTATTCCGAAATCCCCATGCAAATTTTGGCGTTTATGCAGCAATTTGTTACTAGTAAAATCTGGTTCCTGGTAATGCTCAACCTGTTCTTATTTGTTGTAGGCAGTATGATCGATATCTTCTCTGCAATCATAGTAGTTGTGCCATTAATCGTTCCTGTTGCGCTGAGCTTTGGAATTGATCCTATTCACCTGGGTATCATTTTCCTGGTCAATCTTGAAATTGGCTACAGTACACCTCCGGTCGGTATTAATCTATTCATAGCAAGTTTCCGCTTCCAGAGGCCAATTATTAAATTATACCTGGCGGCTATTCCATTTATTATCATTTTAATTATTTGTTTGATTATCATAACTTATGTCCCGGGTTTAAGTTTAATGCTTGTTAATTTAGCCGGCGGACAGTGAAAATTAACTAGAAATACATTGAGGAATTTATGAAGCGACTGATATTCTTATTAACTATTCTTATTTTTATATGGCAAACCATTACATACGCACAATTTATTAGCAACTCTCCGGAGACAGATTCTCTCATCGCTGTTGGAATGGATCAAATCCATCGGTTAGAAACGGATTCGGCATTAGTCACTTTTTCAGCTTTAACCGAAATTTACCCGGAAGACCCAATTGGCTATTTTTATCTTGCAGCAATTTATGACCTGGTCAACCAAAATTATCGCATAACCACGTTTGAAAAGGAATTCAAAAAAGAAGTTGACCTGGCCATTAAAAAAGGAAAGAAATTCATCAAAAAGAATAAAAAAAATCCACTTGGCTTTTTTTATCTAGGCGGTGCATATGGAATTAAAGGGTTACACGAAGTAAAAAAACGCCAATGGTTCAAAGCATTTGTAGATGGAATCAAAGGATTAAATCACCTGAGAAAATCCCTAGCAATTCGAGAGGATTTTTATGATGCATATTTTGGACTTGGGATGTACCATTACTGGCGCAGCGCTATGACAAGAAAATTATTTTTCCTTCGTGGTTTTTCAGACCAACGCCAACAAGGAATAAACGAATTGAATTGGGTCATCGAAAAAGGCAAGTATGCTATCGTGGAAAGTCAATTCGGGATTGTTACTTGTTACTATAATGAAGCTATGTACGACAGTGCTTTGGCTATAAATAGTGATCTCTATTCAAAATTTCCTTATGATCCCTCTGTGCTTTACCTGCGAGCGAAGATTTTTGAGAAAACAGAGAGATGGCAGGATCTTTATGGCACCAGCCAAGATCTTTATAAGTTGCTAACAGATTATGAGCACCAGAGTATGGGCTACCTGGTCGAATGCCACTATTTAATGGCTTTGGCAATGCACAATCTAAATAAAAATGAAGAAGCCTTGCAACACCTTGAAACGGCAATGATCTTAAAGGAGAAGAGGAATAAAAAACAAGAATTGGAAGGACCCCTAGACGATTTTAATGATGTTTTTAAAAATGCAAAAAAATTACATAAAAAACTAAAATCGCCCTGATCAATCCGTTTTTTTTAACTGGTTGATCAGTTTTTTCTTCATCTCCTGGCTTAATGGAACATCAGGATTCGATTTTCTATACATATCAACCGTGCTACGAATACTTTCAACATTTTCCTTACAATCCGGGCATTCTTCAAGGTGATCCTTTAAATCCTGGCAAATCACCGAATCAAAATCCTCTTCCAAATAATTACAAAGTTCTTGCCAATTTTCTTTACATTCAGTTTTTTTCATCTTTATTCTCCTGATTTTAACATCTTCCAAAATAAGCGCATAATTCTTCACGTAAAAACAACCTGGCTCGTCTGAGTCGGATTTTAACATTTGCCTTGGTTATTTCTAAAATTGAAGCCACCTCTGTGGTTGAGAGGTTTTCCAGGTCTCTTAAAACAAAAACTATGCGATATTTTTCAGGGATATTGTCAAGCGCGAGATTTAATTCAGAAACAAGTTCTGCATCCAGTAAGTTTTTATCAGTAAAATCCGTGCTGATCCCAGATTTCGAAATAGATTGATTATCGTACTTTTCAAGCTCATCCGGAACTAGCCTTTCTTTTTTGTTCTTTCGTATTTTTAAAAGCGCATAATTCGTTGCAATTCGGTAAATCCAGGTAAATAAATCCGACTGTACTTGGAAAGTATTAATTTTCTGGAAAACTGTAGTGAATGTCTCTTGAACCACATCTTCTGCATCCAGGGAATTGTGCAGAATTTTTAAGGCCAGGTTGTATACCCGATCGCTGTATTGATTAATCAATTCGGCAAAAGCAGATTTATCGCCGGATTGTAAGCGAGAAATTATATCGGTAGATTTCATCCTGGAATAAATTAGGCCAATAAAAAAGGCTTGCCTCTATCAAGGAAAGCCTTTTTAACCTCAAGCTTTAATAATAATTAGGCTGTGGTTAGATGGTTTTCCATCTTATCTGCAATCGATTTCTTTGGCAGTGCTCCGATAATTGATTCTACCATTTTACCATTTACAAATATTCCCAACGTCGGAATACTACGTATGCCATATTGTGTTGATATTTGCATATTTTCATCAGTATTTACTTTTCCGACTTTGAATTTTCCGGCATATTCGTTTGAGAGTTCTTCGATAGTAGGAGCAATAACCCGGCAAGGGCCGCACCATGGAGCCCAAAAGTCAACCAATACAGGAACATCAGATTTTAGCACTTCAGAATCAAAATTCGCATCAGTGAATTCTATTAGATTAGACATTTAACCTCCATAAGTAGAATTTTGTTATTTACTTGATTTATAATAAATTTTATAACCATTGATCAATTTCTCGTTTAAAAGCTTCAATACCCGGGTTTCCGATAATTTTATTAACAACTCGACCATTTCTGCTGATGATAAATGTTGTTGGGATCACATAAACACCACCATAAATATTATCAACTTGATTATCGGTAAGCAATACCGGGTAATTCATTTTATATCGCGAAACGAAGGCTTTAACCATATCTCCCCCGGCCTGGTCTAATGAAATTCCAATGATTACTAACCCTTTATCCATATGTTTTTTATACAGATCGACAAAATCTGGAATTTCTTCTCTGCAGGGACCACACCAGGTTGCCCAAAAATTCAGAATGACCATTTTCCCCTTAAACTCGCTTAGCTGTACCGGCTTACCCGACAGATCTGATAAAACAAAATCAGGCGCTTCCGGAAAGCTTTCATCAGAAATAGTAACTTTTGTGTTTGACTCGGATGTTTTGGTCGATACATTTACGCTAATCTCTGTTTGCGGTTCTTGCTTACTGCAGCCAACACTCACAAGTATAGCAAAAACGAGAGCGGTAGAATATTTGACATTTTCGACTTTCTTCATTACTGTCCTCTTTATTTTTTAAACATCTAAAAATTAGATGCAACAACCAGGTTAAAGATACAAAAGAAGTTAAAAATTTATTTCAGTTTAAATTGTAATTCCAGTTTATAATTCACTGTTCAGTCCTTCACTTTTTTCATATAATTTACTTCGGCCAAACATTCCACTTTGATAAGTATTATGAATCTGATATTTTATTTTAGTTTTGAATAATAATTAACCTGAATAATTCATGGATCATGTCTTTTGAGCTTAAAACTTCCAATTTTGTCATCCCGTCCTGGGCGGGATCTATTTCCATATATTTGATAAGCTGAATGTTAAGCATAAAATATGGTGAAAAAACTTTTTGCTTGAATAAAAGCGATTAAGGTTTATGAATAATACAGGTTAATTAGTTTAATCAAATGTTTCGGAGATTAATAAAGTTATTTCCGCAATGTATATCCTGCATGATTGTCATCAATTTGGATAACACGAATTAGAGGCTTATGAACCGAATTTTAAAATTTATCTCTTTTATTATTTTTAGTCTAATCTTAACGCTTCCAATTTCTGCGGAACTACCCCAGGAAGTTAAAGCAATCTGGGTAACTCGCTGGGATTATACCAGTCCTGATGACATCAGGAAAATCATTGATAATGCTTCCACTCATCATTTCAACATGATTCTTTTCCAGGTTCGCGGAAATGGCACTGTGTATTATCCGTCCAAGCACGAGCCCTGGGCAGAAATATTGGGCAGCAGTGATCCCGGCTGGAATCCACTTCAGGAAGCAATCAAATACGCTAAAAACCAAAATATACAATTGCATGCATGGATTAATGTTTACCCAGCCTGGCGGGGAATCGACCCACCTAGTAATCCGGACCATTTTTACAACACTCATCCCGATTGGCTGATGGTTGATGCTGACGGAAAATCCATGCAGCTGAGTTCACATTATGTTTGGAATAACCCGGCCAATCCCGAGGTACAAAGCCACCTCACAAAAATTGTTTTAGAGTTAGCAGAGATTCCCGGGCTTGATGGCGTTCATTTCGATTATTTTCGCTATCCCGGTCCCGGATACTCATTTGATGACAAGACACTCAAAACATTTTATGATGTAAACAAAAGGCAGCCCTCCGAATCAACCAAATTATGGAATCAATATCGCCGCGATGGAATTACTAACTGGCTCAGAAATGTATATCATAAGATCAAGCATAAAAAGCCAAATTTCCAAATCAGCTCTGCTGTAATCGGTGACTATGACCTTGGCACCAAAGTGTTTTTCCAGGATTCACACCAGTGGCTTACGGAAGGCATTATCGATTTTATTTTTCCGATGACATATACAAATGATATCCGGATGTTACAACGCTGGCTGCTGAGACATGCAATCCATCAAAGAAGAGAGCGAATTTTCCCCGGGATTATGGTCTATCCGGATATGGAACTTTTGCAAAATGAAATTCAACTTGTTCGAGATAAAGGATTTGCTGGTTTTTCGGTCTTTGCATACAGAAGCTTGTTTCCAAATCACCAGGCTATTGAAAAAATCTCAGTTCTTCAACCGAATATTAGAAGCTCTTCAACTCCCGACCAGGTAGAAAAACCAGCAACCGGAATAGTCATCTCTGAAATTCGATGGTTCCCCGAACATCCTAGTGATGACGATTCAATAAGAATTGTTTGCAAGATTGAGGGGCTCAAGAACAATTCACCCAATCAAGCATTTCTGATTTGGAAAGCCGAATCCAGCAAAAATTCACCGCCACGGTTAAACATGGTCAGAATGAAATCAAAGCCTCAATATTGGTACAGTAAATCCAAGATTCCGCCGCAGAAAACCGGTGAAACGATACTGCTGCGAGCGTTTGTCGGAAATCCAAATAAAAACATCAAACGAATGATTGCCAGCGATCGACGCACTATAATTATCGATGTGAACAAATCCGAATATAAGTCCGAAGGTAAATTCGGTCCATTGCTCACACTTGTGACGCGAGGTGTTGTGGATCTGAATAACAGGGCATGGCTGCTCGAGCCCGGTAAAGGAATTCGGATCATTGAAGCGGACGGAACCGAAGCCTCTTTTTCACCAGTGAATAGTTTTACCGATGCGGATGGAGATTCACAAAACTTTACTATTGTTTCCGGAATAACTCTTTTACCGAATAATACGATTGCCGTAACTATACTGAAAAACAGCATTCCAATTTTATTGACAAATAACCAGGTACAATCTTCTCTTTCGATGAAGTTTCAAATGCCGATTTCGGGAGTCGATTTAGCCTCTTCCAGTGATGGTATCCTGTACATCCTTAATATTGATGGCTGGGTTATTCTCAATCCTATTGGAATAAAAATCGGAAAAGAACCATTTCCGCAAATCCACACGGTAAACAATATCGCTGTGAGCGCCGATGGTAGGCATGTTTTTGTGGCATGCCGTACTGAAGGAGCTGTTCATCATTGGATTGGTTTTGCTTCCGAGAACACCGCTTCATATAAACAGGTTCAGGATCTGGATGTTTTTAACATCAGCCTTGGTTCAGTTACAATTGGAGCAAATGGATTTATTTACCTAGCTGAAACGCCGAGCGGAATTGTAAGAATTTTAGACCAAAACTTGAATATATTCGATATTCTATCCAAGGGTAAACCAGGACTTACGGCACCGAGACTGGTGCTCCCTTCGAGTGATTCTTCATTTTTATATGTTATTGAGACGGGTGGGACCACACCTATTAGGATGAGAAAATTTCTTAAAATCAAGACAACGCTTTAAGAAATTGGGATTAGATAATTTTAAACCTTTTCAGCTTAAAATTTATGTAGATGAGTTGTTCGAGAGCCGTTTATGTAAAAAATCAAAAGGAGAGATTATGTCACAGCAAATTTCAATTGATGAAATCATAAAAAAACCACAGGTTGATTTTGAGCAATTGGAAAAAGGAAAGAAACTGTCGGAAGAATTACGCAATAATGGTTTTCTAAGTTGGGAAAATAGTCTTGTACCACCGTTTTCTAGGAAGCGAGTAAAAATAACTGATAATTCATTCTTAGACTTAATTATCTAATATTAAAAGATAAAGATAAAATAGCTCACATTTTGAAATGATAATACAAAACTGGCTCAATCACTAAAAGCGATTGAGCCAGTCAAAGATCAATTATATAACAGATCCAACTATTCTACACCCACTAACTTTCCGTTTGTTACTTTTTTGTAGATGAGATTTTTCAACTGCACTTCATCTGGATTCAGCAACTCCTTCACTCGTTTGCTGTTTACCGAAGCGACAATGATATCACCGATTTCAGTATTTACCTCGTCAAAGATACCCAATTTTTTCATGCCCCGGGTTTGTTTTTTGTTATCGTCGGTAGGAGTAACATAATGAACACAATTACTCTTATAGCGGTGAATTAGGAATAGCTGGATCAGAGTCATGAATCGTTTCTTGCGAAAATCGGCGTTGAGTGTGTTCTGATCTCTAATGGACAAGATATGTTTGCCCCTACGGTCCAGGATGGCAGCAAAGACTACATTTGCAATCTTGTTGTCATAATCATCAAACACACTGATTTCCAAGAGTTCAGATCCTGCCAGTGCCGGTCGTAGTTTCACATGCAGGGTGCTCACAATATCATATTGTTTGGCCCAGATTTCCAGCCAGCTCTCCAACAGCTTGGGTGGCACCTCGGTTTGGACCAGGTGCTGAAACTGTGTTGAACCTTTGCTCATAGCTTTGGTTGTGGCCGTACGGCCGGATGAAGCCGTTAATGCGCCATCCAAACGAGCGCCACCGACAAGCGTTTGCGGCGTTCTATAAGGAGATTCCAGCAATCGCAATTTCCGTTGGATATTTGCAAGCGCCAGCATACCATTTTGCAGTAAGGCTGTGGCAAATTCTTCTGACGCCAATCCATCGATTTGATGACCGCCATAGGTAATAAAATTAAAGACAAACCCCATTTTTCCCAACTGTTTGGGAAATTCCATCATTTCCCCGTCGGTCATGCCGGTGGTATCCCAGTTAAATGAAGGAGACAAGTTGTACGCCAGCATTTTATCCGGGTATCTTGCATGGATGGCATTCGCGAATGTTTTGGCGTCTGCGAGATCCGCTGTTTTGGTTTCCATCCAAAGGATGTCTGCGAAAGGAGCAACGGCAAGTGACTTTGCAATTGAATAATTAATTCCACTCCGAATTTGATAATAACCCTCGGGTGTTCGTGACAATTCGCAATCCCAGGATACATTCACACCAATCGATTTGGCTTTTCTCTTTGCCTCAGTAAATGATGCATGATTTGCAAAATCCAGCCATTCTTCAACTGTCATTTTAAATTCAGAGCCTTCTTCAATATGAAATTCCATTGAATCGGCCACAGCTTCACCAAAAGTCTTAATTCCGGCATCTGCTTCCCAAGCTTCAAAAAACTTTGTGGTAATTTCATTTAAGGTCTTTTCAAGATTCTTCTCACTTCCGTTAACCTGGGCAACAATTTTCTCATCGATATCCGATAATATACCTGCTTTTTTGAACCACTTGGATGCAGCATCGTAATCAGTGACGGATATTTTATAGAGCAGATGGCCATTCACGTCTTCGAGGCCTTTTTCATAACATCTCTTTAAAATAGCAAGATAACAATTTTTATAACTTGGAATGTTAGTATTTGTAGCGCCAAATATAAAAGGAAAATCGCGTTCATCTGCGTTGGTTTCCAACAAAGTAGCTGATTCGGCATCAGTTCGCGCTACGATAATTCCCGGCACCTTCATGATATCCAGCTGAAACCTGGCGGCATTCAGCCGTTTGATTTGTTCATCCACCGGCACCAGAACTTTGCCGCCCTGGTGGCCACATTTTTTTGCACCCGGCCGTTGATCCTCAATATGGTATCCCGTAACACCCACCTCAACGAACCTGCGAATCAGGTTTCTAACATGGGCGTCGCCACCGTGCCCGGTATCCGCATCGGCAATGATGAAAGGGCGGTAATCGATTTCAGGTGTTTTTTTGCGTTCTTCTTCAGTCATCCTGGCCCTGGCAAATTGCTGATTCTTGTCAGCAGAAAGTAGTGCCCGGACGATTGTTGCAGCATCATCCGGTACCTGGCTCAACGGGTAACTGGCTAAATCGGCGCCCTGGTCTTCAGTGATGGATCCTTTTGCCGAAGTCGCCCAGCCACCTAAATAGATTCCTGTGATCCCGGTCCGTTTCATCATTACAGCCTGCCCCGGAGAATAAGGACCAAAAGTCGTTATCGATTCCCGTTTAGCAAATAGCTCTCTCAATAATTCATAAAATTCTTTTGCAGCATTTTTAGCGATGGAGTACTCTCTCCGTATTGTGCCCTGCTGTTCAACCACCTGTCGTGAGGAATAGAGACGGGTAATCTCTCTAAAACGGGAAGATGAAAACCACTCCTTGGTTTCCAATACGTCTTGCTCAAATCTTTCCATTGGGTTCTCCTTTTGGCTGCTTATTTCATCTTAACTTTTAGGATTGCTGGATAAGTTTATTTGTTAATAATTATTCGGGCGAATGGTATAAAAGCATAATATTTTTTGTTATTTACATTTCGTACAGTCAACTTCCAGCTCAGCAAAAAGTTGATGGGATGCAATTAATACTTCATCTATTCGCAATAAATAAATTCTATAAATAACCCCCGAAACTTTACAACCCTAGAGTTTGCTTCATCTCCCCATACTCTACTTCTTACGATTATCTATCAATATACCTCTTAATAAAAGTCGGGTTCTCGCCGGCCATTTTAATGAATATATCCAGGGGAATCACTTCAAAATCGTCTGGAAGTTGCTCGAGAATCGATTTTACATGGGATATATTGCTGCTTTCCCGGATGTGCATGAGCAAGAAGTATGGACGTATTTTGTTCAGATTTGCTAGTTCAATTATATCTGCAACCGCTTCTTGTTTAGATACCTCGGGTGATAAATAATATTCGAATGAAATCATCGGTCGGCTATCCTTATTATAATAAGTGTTGGCCGGTATATAACCATTGACGAAACCTATGGCGGTGGGCATGTTTTCAAAATATGCCTCGATAACCGAAAGAGTTAGGTCGGCAAACTCCGACACACGCCCGTTAACAGAATAATCCATGATATCAAATACCCGTAAATCCAGACGCTGCATAAGTGAATCCGCCCGCCGGATTAAACCGGGTAGTTTTGCCTTTGGAACCGATTTGGGGTACATATACCCCGGACCGGAAATGGCACCAATAAAATAATCATTAGGGGTGGCAGTACTGTAGAAAAACTCAAGCAGGCTTGGAGCCAGCCAATTATAGTTCATCAATGTTTCCCAAGCATATGGAATCTCACCGCGACCTGGCTTCAGCCAGGCCCCAATCCCTATGCCATCGGTCTGGATACAGGCAACATAGACTTTCTTTTCCGGTTTGTAGATTTTAGTAGAGTCAATATTGTGGTTGTTTTTGAATTCAAATCCTTCGGAAAATCCAATTTTATTCTCGAAACTGATATTCGGATTACTGTGCAGCCCCAGTACCGGCAAACCGAAACTGGAGCAGAGGGTGATGTGTTGCCTCTCAAGGTCTTTAGCGTAGGAATGCCAACCCATCACCAGGGCATTTGCATTCATGTCACCAAGCAACTCTTTAGCCAAGTTGTACTCGGTAGTGTCAACAGGATTTGTGGATAGATCCTGAAAAAAGACCCGGTTGGCCACACCCCAATCTGCAACCCCCGGATGAAGTATCTTACCGGAACTGCCGCCAAGCCAGATTATAAATTTACGGCTGCATCGTTCCCAATATTTGTCTTTCGCCCATTTATAGATTTCGGCGTCATTTTTGCCAGTAAATTTACCACGAAAATCTTCAATCCTGGTAAATCCCAATGAATCGAGCATTTCGATCTGGTCTTCGCTCACCACCACCGCGTCTTCGAGACCAGCCACAGTATAGGCTACAATCAGCGAAGTGCGCACATTCTTGTCCCAGACCACATAACCTTTAATGTAATCTCGGAAAACGGTCAGGGCCTCATTCGGCGAGTTAAGCATGTCAAAAGTATAACCACGATCTTCTTCATACCATTCATAAAGCTGCCTGCTGTAGTTAAACTGCCAGGTTTCAGGATAGACAAAATAGAGATTTGCAGCGTTTCGATTGACCAATCCCTGTAAGCTAATCAGCAATGCTTGTCGTTGCAGATCGCCCTTGACTTCCCAATTGTCCTCCAATTCCATACCATAAGCCCTGAGGCTTCCCTTAATTTTAAAGACATATTTTGCAGTTGGTTGGTCGGGACGGGAATCACGATTTATTGTATATGTGAGGAATGTATTATTTTTCGATATTTTAAAAGTATGAGTTTCGTTCAATATTGCAGTTCCCTGTGAAATCTCAACAGGATATTTCTGCTTCATTACTAACATATTGCCGCCATCCTCCCAGGTAGCAGTGATAATGCGATCGCTACCCGGTACCATATGCATTGCCGAATAAAGTGTTGTTGGAGTCGACGTGATTAGAACAGGTACACGATTGGGTTTGCCATCCGTAGTGACATGGATTGAATCAATTAGCCCTTGCCAGTTGTGAATAATTGTTATACTTTGGGCTCCCACAGAGATCTTCAGTTCAAGATCGATATTGAGACTCATGGGTTTGATGAGCTCCCAGGTGTTGTTGAATGCCGAATGATCGGATGCGTGTAAAGAATTTGAGAAAACGCCGATCAGAATCATTGAAAAAATCATTATCTTACCGCGGTTCATAAAACATCCTTCCTAATTCAAAATATCCTTCGAATATCAATATAAGAATCCTTATTGAAATTTCATAGATTTGTTTCATTCACCTTGTGAGGAAATCGACATCAGAATTGTCCCCGTCTTTATGATTCATGGAATGTCAAATTTCATCGCTATTACAATTCCATCCAGCATCACTATCAGAAATCTGATAATACTTTCAAAATCCTGATAAAAATAATAAATCTTCTCACAACAATTTCATTCATTATATTTCATTGAAAATAAATTATCATATCAATGTAACTAATTAAAATACAGACTTTTATACGCATATTTTATTTTTTCACTTTAAACACTTTTTCTACTCGATCTTTTCTGGCATCATTGTTGTCCAAAGAAGTAACATCTTTAAATTAAAACGGAGAAAAAATGTCATTAGCAAAAGTATTTCATAACAATAAGCTTTACCTCATATTACTGGCTTTCGGACTTACTCAATTTTCGTGCCGTGATTTAAATATATCTCCATCATACGAAGCAAAATATCACTATGAAGCTTTGGATAACGACGGCAAACTGGGGGTTTCCGGTCTTTTTACAATTAATTTCAAGGATTCACCTGATCTTCTGGGTAAATGGGAGTTTTTCAGTGAGAACGATTCATTGGAGATGGGCGCCCAGGTAGGTGAGGGTCAATTAGAAGGTTGGGTTCAAGGTGATACTATCTCTATTAATTTACATCCGGGCTATGCGGATCATAATGTCATATTACACGGAAGAATCGAAAACAAGTCTATATCCGGGCAATGGTCGTGGATTACTTTTATTGGACCCACAAATCAAGGAACGTTTGTCGCTACCAAAAAATGAGGTTCGTTAACAACAATTTATCGAGAGGATTTCAATGCAAACCAAATTTACTCAACTAATCCTATTTTTTGTTATATTCGGACCAGCTTCTTTATTAGGCCAAACAGAGGACCGATGGCAGCTTCATTTTCTGACAGGAGTTTATTCGCCTATCGAAGATGAGATGCAGAATATTTATGGCGATGGTATTATCGGAAAAATTGTCTTTACATCTCCCATTGGCGAGCATGGCAGGTTAAAATTTTCAGGAAATTATTTTGGCTTGAAAGGCGATCCATTTTACAGGTCCAGGGATTTCGATGCTGGAGACGCAGGCAAACTGACGCTTGGCGGCTTTTCCTTTACACTGGAAACCAGTCCCAAATCTGCCGGTAATCCAAAATTGTACTTTGGCGCCGGCATCGACTATTTGTTTGGTCGTGAAAAAATTACTGGAATAAAAGCCAGTCACGGGGGAGCCATTGGGATGCACCTATCCATTTCACCCAATATTCGACTTTCCAATAAAATAGCCTTTGTCGCCGAAGCCAGCTACCAATTCCAAGAGATCACCTTTAAGGAAAGTAAAAACCGTTATCGTTTGAACCTCTCCGGCGCCAACCTTTTGTTTGGCTTAGCTTATCTATTCGTAAAATAAATCAATAAATTTATGATCATTTTATTCAGGAGAAAAATCATGAAGACATTGTTTAACTCATTATTTTTATCTATGGGCCTATTCCTATTAATGGCTGTTTCCTACGACGATGGCGATAGCTACTGCGTCATTTTTCCACAAAATGGTCGAGATATTTTTGGCGTTGAGCAAAGGAATATTATAATCATTGGCGACAATGAAGTCTCGCTAATTCCGCAAGTTCATTTCGAGGGAAACGCCCGGGATTTTGGCATTTTTGTGCCGGTGCCGGCTGAACCAAAACTTGCAACAGTCAGTTCTATGATTTTTTCTGAAGCCAGTTTTATGACCCAACCCCTGGTAAGACAAAGCAGTCAAAGCTGCGCCTGTAATGAAAGTAACCAAATATTTAATTCCCCTGATCAATCTTTCGCATCCTTGGCCGATGGCGCAATCGCAGAAGCAAGTAAATCTGGAGTCACTGTAATCTATGAGCAAATCGTTGGCACTTTCCAGGCAGTGGTTTTACAAGCAACAAATGCTGATGACCTGGTTCAGTGGCTTGATGAAAACAATTACAGATTTAATCCATCCCATTCACAGCTTTTGGAGGAATACATAACAAAGAACTGGTTTTTTGTTGCCATGAAGCTCGATACTTCACAAGTACCGCAGCACGTCAATCAGTGGTGGAACGCAACAACTTCGCCTGCAAAGATCACTTTTGCTTTCAACAACGATAAATTGACTTACCCGTTGAAAATATCCTCAATCAGTACTAAGGAACGTATGGAGGTTCTAGTTTACACGATTGGTCCACATCCTATGCGCTTTCCTGGAGCTAAAGTTGAATATGCCAACCTGATCGATGCAGATGAGGCAGAGGCAATCGCTGAAATTTACCCAGCTTTCTCGGAGTTTATTCCACCCGGTGTCTTTGTTACAAAATTGCGGAAAACATTTACAAAGTCCGAAATGCAGCAAGATATGGACATCACTATTTCTAATGACAGAAGAGAATTTCGAGAGATCCGTTATCGCGCCAGTGGTCTTAATCTTATTGGGTTAATGTTGTTGGCATATGGACTTTTTAGAATGAGGCGTAGTAAAAAATTGGTGCATTAGACCAAAGAATTAAGAGCAGAGGAATTAATAAGATGAATTACCTGGAGGGTAAAAAATGATACAACGATCGACTCTAATAGTAACCATTTTAGCAATACTCCTGATCAAATGTGCAGATAAAATCTTTGATCCGGTTGATTTTCAAATTAAGCGAGATGCAACACAACTGGAGAAGCAGCTTGCTCAGTCCGGTAATAAATTTGGCTTCAATCTTTTTAAGGAAATCAATAAATCCGATCCAAAGCAAAACATCTTCATTTCTCCGCTGAGTGTCTCTATGGCTTTGGGAATGACACTCAATGGTGCAAATGGCGCCACGTTTGATGCCATGAAAGAAACCCTGCAATTAAACGGATTATCGCAAGTTCAAATCAATGAGACCTATAAATCCCTGATCGATCTATTATCACATTTGGATGCGAAAGTAAAATTTACGCTCGCCAATTCCATTTGGTATAGACAAGAGTTTGCTGTTGAAAATGATTTTATCGATGTGAACCAATCATTTTTTGATGCCTTGGTACAAAAGTTGAATTTTAACGATCCGCTGGCACCGGACACCATCAACCAGTGGGTAAAAGATAAAACATCAGGAAAGATAGAAAAAATCGTCGAGCAAATAAAGGATGAGGATGTCATGTTCCTCATCAATGCGATCTATTTCAAAGGGAACTGGACTTATGAATTCGATAAAGATTTAACGACTGATGACATTTTCACAAAAACTGACGGTTCTACTGTTGCAGTCCAAATGATGAAACAGGAAGGGGAATTCGATTATTTTGAAAACCAGGAATTTCAGGCCATTAACCTGCCGTACGGTGATGGTGATTTCAGCATGATGCTGATTTTACCAACTCAGGAAAATGATTTAAATGCTGTAATGAATCAAATCAATGAATCCAATTGGCAGGATTGGCAAAATTCACTTATCCCCGAAAATGGTACGATCCAACTGCCAACATTTTCCATGGAGTTAAAATTTTCATTAAAAGAAATTTTAAAAATGATGGGCATGAGCGTAGCATTCGAACCTTTAAACGCGGATTTTTCCAAAATCAACAGCGATAAAGATTTATTCATCAGTGATGTACTACACAAAACCTTTGTGGAAGTCAACGAAGAAGGCACCGAAGCGGCAGCAGTTACATCTGTTATAATCGGGGTTACTTCAATTGGGGGTGGAGGATTTACGATGAGGATTGACCGGCCGTTTCTTTTCTTCATTCATGAAAACCGTTCACAGACTATTCTCTTCATGGGTAAAGTACTAAACCCGGTGGGAAATGAATAATGAAAATTGCAGACAAATTGATGAATCGACGTTGGTTAATCAGCCTGATTGTCTTTGTCGGCTTTCTCTTTTTTATGAGCTGCAAGCGCAATCAATCTCCCCTGGATAGCGAGTTAGAAGAAATCACCAATATCGAGGTTGCATATCAAAAATGGCAGGGAAACAAAAGCTCTTCATACCAAATCGAACAACGGTTCATTTGTTTTTGCATCTCGCCAGCAGGTCGATGGATTCGCGTAACCGTTAAGGACAATGAAATCGAAGCAGCTTTAGATCTGGAGACTTCATCAGTTTATTCTACCGAGATATCTGATAAACTGTACACAATCGAAGAAGCCTTTCAACAAAATTCGAAATTTTGAAGAAAGAAATCCAGCGACGTTAGAGATCGAATATGATCCAAGGTATGGTTATCCCAAAAGAATTAATTTTGATGGGAGTACCGGAATAGCCGATGATGAATTCACTTTGGAAATGAGGTCTTTCAAAAAGTGATCAGACCCCCGATTAAAGCATTCGAGGGTGACAGTTTTGGATTTCCTGGATAGCGTGAAAACATTCGGGAATGACATTAATTATTAACCAGGACAAAGTTTATGAATGATCAAGTTAATAAAAATAAATCAAAAAATGAGAACATTTTACTCAGTATGCTACTTATCAGCATTAACTAGGATTCCCTTATAAACAAGAAACATTACACTGATTGGAGACCAAAATGAAATCAAAACTATTGATACTCATGCTTATTCTTCCCTTTACACTATCTGCTCAATATTACGGCGAAAGAGTAACGGAAAAAAGTTTTGAACGATCTAACGTCTATTTTAAAAGTAATTTTTTAAATACGTTTGGATTATTTCGATTCAAAAATGTTGCCCCGGGGCTCATAGAAGATCCTTTTCTGGACCTGCATCTCAATCCGGCCAATTTACCGGAGTTTCAGAATAAAACAGCATTAATCTACCTGGATTTTCGCGGCGATCGCTCCGAAACACCTTTCTCGGCTTATCCTGTCGAATATGATTCCCGGGCTTTGGATATTTCTATAGCGCCTTATATCGATCCCAGGTGGTTTAGTCAAACCCGTACCGAACCGGAACCGGTGTTTTCACTCGGAGTACTCACCTACCCTTTTGGGGATGCAAACAAGAATTTTTTCGCAGGGGCAACCTACCAGTTGATTCATAAAAATGAGCAGTTTTATTCAGTCCCCACCGGAATTTACAATGCCAGAGCGGGGTATGATTCATTCGGCAGAGAGTTGTCTACGGATGTTCCAATAATCGACCGATTTTCCGGTGAAGACGAAATGATGATCAACGGCCATTTATTTTCATCCTATTTGGGATATCGCGTAAACCAAACGGTTGATCTTGGCGTGTCTTTAAATTCGGTTTTCCATTCGAGAGAAGGCATCTATTTAAATGCTTCCCAGGGTCCTTATGGAGATATTAATACTTATCAAAATGAATATAGAAACCTTCGTGAACGTACTCAGAATTACGATCACATGGATTTGAGTGGCGGGGTAAGAATTCACCTTAACGATAATTCCAGCTTTGGCATTAAAATAGGCTCTTTGTCCGGAGATGTTACCCAAGAATTTTTGTCAACAAATGATTCAAAATACAACTATGGTGATGCAAACAATCCTGCTAATGGTAGTGAAGGATTTTTTAATTCTTCTACCAATCAAAGTTGGAACCAGGACGGCAATACCAAATATGCCAGGCTAAGTTTTTCTCATGAGTTATCAAGTGACAAGAAATTCTCTTTTTATTTCAGATACGCTGAGAGTAACATTGATTTATCAAATTCCTCGGTCATCCGGGATACTTCATTTTATACTTCGCAATGGTCATGGGATACAAATAACTCTTATTATTTGGGCAATTCAGCATTTTTCGATATTCGATCCTCGACAGGAATCCGCAATAAGACTACTCAACAGGGATTGTTCAGCTACAAATGGCAACTCACACCCAAAAATTCGATTTTTGCAGCAATCTATTTTTCCAGGGATCATCTAAAAATCAATAGCAATGAACCTGTACTGGCATCCAGGTTCTCCCATAGCGAATATTTCTATCAGCCATCGCAAACGGATACCCTGTTTAATGACTATCGTTTGTTTGAAGACAAATCCTTACTGTGGAACTATGAATCCAGAAACTGGAGTTTCCAAATTCCCATAATGGTTAACTTTAAATTGAATCCGAACTGGAGTGTAATGCTAGGCGTTAATCGAATTCTAAACAGCTGGAATATAAAAGAGCAAACTACTGCCATCTTTAATAAAAGGGAGCGAGAAGACAACGGAATAGTTAAAGTTGAAACAAATTTTGGCGAGCGATACACAACACCGCGTAAAAGAATTACCGAAGACCATACGGATGTATTGGTTAGTTTTCAAGCTAATCTATCTCAGGAATTACAGGTAAATTTTCTTATCAACCCGGATTTCGAAGATCACTTTCGGGTGGCACAGTGGTGGCTTAGTTTTAGAAGTTTTATTAAATAAACACCACAAACATAAAAACCAATCTTAGGTTAAATAAAAACAGGACACCAAATGTTTAGGGTTTCATTCTTCGTGATTTTCTTCATCTTCATTTCATGTAACTCAAATCCAACAGGGAATAACAATCAAGCCTTCCTGTTAACAGATAAAACCTGGGAACTGGTATCTCTGAATTATTTTGGAGTATCCAAATTAGTAGTAGAAAAAAGTGAGTTCACCATTTTGTTTTCTGATTCCGGAACAATGAAATCAAAAATGGATTGTAATAATTGTTCCGGTGAATATACTGTAAAGGTGAACAATGTGATTTCTATTAATACTGGTGCTTGCACTAAAGTGTTATGTGGACCAAATTCTAAAGATTTCGAAGTAAACCGCGCCCTAAATAATGCCACGACATACTTTATTGATGATAAAAAATTACGGATATTTTATGGTATATACTATTTGTTTTTTAAGAGTAAATAATCAAACTTGGTTCTAAAAATCACAGTGGTAAACAAAATATGAAAGAGATATAAAATGACCATTATATATGAACAAAATACTTATGTAACTATTTGTTTTTTAAGCAATCACAATTTCGATATTTCAGTTTTTGCAGAACCTGGCAAATAATCGTTGCAATTCCTCAGAATCAGTTAATAAGTTTAGGATGATAATCAAAAGATAACCAGATGCTTATAAACCCTACTCTAAAAACTCGAATCATTTTGACATTTCCAATCATCACGGTGGTTTTTGTCGGGGTCATTTCCATGGTAAGCTATTATTCAGTTAAAAATATTTACATGAATCAAATATCAGAACAGACACAGTTATTGACGCGTTTGATTGGCAGTAATCTGAATACCAAGTATTTATCGTTCCTGGCAAGTGGAGATAAAAAAAGTCTGACTAATAAATATTATTATGAGTACTTGAAGAAACAATCCCAAAGTATGCAACTGAATCAGACCTTCATTTTCGATGGTGATTTCAATGTCTTGGCGCATTCAGACTCCCTGTTTATCCTTGGCCGGAAAGAACCCAGGTTATACCTTAGCAGACTCGAAATCACCAACCTGCCCATCGCTCAAAGCAGCCTTTCTTTACCTTTTAAAGGAAACGATGATAATTGGTATTTGTGGGGATTTTACCGCTTGGATGAAAATCACTGGCTTAGCATTCAGGAAAGCGCAGCCAGGCTCGAAAAAATTGAAGAGTTAGCAAAAATATTTTGGTTGATTGGCTTGACAGGAGCTCTGATTACCATTCTAACCGGCTGGTTCCTGGCCAGATCAATTACAAAACCAATAGACCGATTGGTAAAATTTAGCAATGAGCTTGGTAGAGGCCGTTTTGATATTGATACTCCAACTTCCGTGAAAGGAGAACTTGCCGCCCTCTCCCGGGCAATGGACAAAATGCGAAAAGATATAGCCCGTAAACAAAAGGAAAAAGAAGAGATACTCGCACAAATTGCTCATGAAATTCGCAATCCTCTCGGTGGTATTGAACTATTAACCGGACTAATCCATGAGGATGTTTCACTTAAACCGGATAGTAAAAAATACGCAGAACAAATTCTAGGAGAAATTGGCGGTTTAAAACATCTCATTTCAGAATTTCTCAATTACAGCAAGCCTTTAATGGCAAAACCTGAATGGGTAAGTTTACCAGATATCATCTCGGAGACCAGTGAGTTAATGCAAAGTGAAATCAAAGCTAAAAATTTTGAAATTAACCACAATGGTGATTTGGGTAAGATTTGGTTTGATCCTCAACACATTCGCCAAGTGTTTATGAACTTGATTTCTAACAGTATCACCGCAGCAAATTCCGGAGGGTCTTTATCCATCTCAAGAATTAGCAATAAGACTAGCGACATTATTAGGATCCATGATGATGGACCTGGAATTCCGGAGGAAAATCTACCAAAAATATTCGAACCTTTCTTCACAACAAATAAGAATGGAACTGGGCTCGGACTTGCTATTTGCAAAAAGCTTTGCCAGGAAAATCAGGCGGATATCTCCGCAATTAACAATGCAGGCAATGGATGCATTTTCACAATTTCGATAAGAAATGAAATGAATTGATATGAAATTGAACCAGGTCATCATCGTAGAAGACAACGATACAATGCGGCTCGCAATGGTTGAAAGCCTGCGTCGTAAAAATTATGAGATTTTTGAATTTGATAATGGGCGAAGTGCCCTGGAGTTTTTTAGCCGCCAACAAGTTCCCCTGGTCATTTCCGATCTCAAGATGGAGCCCATAGATGGGTTCGAATTGATGGAAAAATTGAAGGCTGAAAATCCGGCGACGGAAATATTAATGATATCGGCTTTTGGAACGGTAGAAAAAGCTGTAAAAGCCATGCAGCTTGGAGCAGCAGATTTTATAACAAAACCATTTTCTTCAGAAGAGTTAAGAATTCGGGTGAAAAAAATACTGAAGAAAATTGAACAAAGTAGAAAAGTGACTCTACTGCAAGAAGAAAACCTTTTACTCAACCAGGATTTAAGTATTGGCTACGACAATATGATTGGAAGTTCGCCAGCTTTGAAACATGTTTTCTCCTTGATAGATCGTGTTGCCAAAGAGAATAGCACCGTTTTAATAGAAGGCGCGAGTGGTACCGGTAAGGAGTTGGTTGCCCGCGCGATCTGCAAGCAAAGTAATCGAAGAGATAAGCCCTTTATTAAAATAAACTGTGGCGCTCTCAATGAAAATCTGTTAGAAAGCGAGTTGTTCGGACATGAGAAGGGAGCATTTACCGGCGCTAGCAAACAAAAACGAGGCAGGTTTGAATTGGCAGACAAAGGCACGTTTTTCCTTGATGAAATCGGGGACATTTCTAACTCACTGCAAGTGAAGCTGTTGCGAGTGATTCAAGAAATGGATTTCGAACGCGTTGGTGGAGAGCAGACTATTTCGGTGGATGTTCGGTTGATAACCGCCACCCACCAAGACTTGCAGAAATTGGTCGAAACAGGAAAATTTCGTGAAGACCTTTACTATCGCCTAAATGTATTTCCAATAAAGCTGCCTTTGTTGCAAGAAAGGAAAGAAGATATTCCAGCTCTCGTAGAATATTTCCTGACCAAGATGACACAAAAATCAGATAGCGCAAAAAAACAAATTTCCCAGGATGGGATGAGAATTTTGATGGAACATTCCTGGCCGGGTAATATTCGGGAACTCGAAAATCTTATTGAAAGATTATGGGTCATCTCAGAAGGAACTGAGATTAATCCTATGCTGATTTCACAACATTTGATTCAATCCAATCGTGTTTCAAGTAAATCTAATAATTATGATCTTGAAACAGCGGTTTATCATTTCGAGAAAAATTTGATTCAAGATGCGCTTACAAAAACGAATGGTGTGAAAAACCGTGCGGCAAAATTGCTTAGGATTAACACAAGTACTTTATATTATAAAATGGAAAAATTTGGATTCATCGATGCAAATGAGAAAAAAGAAAGATAAGCAAAACTTAAGTTTTATAGTACTGGTTTTTCTGCTTACCACTCCGCTTTGGGCGCAGGACCAGCAACAATCAGAGCGTAGCTATTATGAAACCCTTGCTGCAGTAAAACAACAGCAATCAAAACTTGGTTCATTGAACACAACATTGGCAGATTTTGCCAAAGAAATCGATGAAGCAAAAAAAGCTAATCTCGATCAAGGTCAAGTGAAAAAGCTCATGGCCCAGGCTCTTTCAGTTTCAAACGAAATCGAACAACAACAAAATTCAATTCGAAAGTTACAAAACCAATTGGAACAACACAGGAAAAACCTGGAAAATGTGTATACAGCTCAGATCGATTCTATCCAGTTACTGTTACAATCCGATGAATTTTCCGGAGACCGGTTAGTCTTAGAATTAAAACATCGAGAAATCGCAGAAAAACGAATGATGATCTTACCGTTGGTTCAATCGTTTTCCTTTGATCCGCAAAAGATAAATTCTATCCAGTCGATTAAAAGTGACGATCCACTCGAGCAAGAAATGTTAAAAGATTATTTGAACAACGCTTTGTCCGAAATTACTGAAAAGCTAGCCAACCTACAAAACACCAAATTGGAACTGGAGGAGATTGTTTTATTGGAAGAAAAAACCCAGCATTTCCTGGAGGATGTGGACACAGATGGATTCGTTGGCTTTTCTTCAGCTTCTTCGTTAGTTAATTTGAATTCTCCTGATGAATCAAGCGTTAGAGCAAGCGATTTAGGAAGTAAGGCAAATATTATTGAAACCCGTATCCAAGCCTATTTATATTTAGTAAACCAACTGGAATTGAACCAGGCGGTTGTACAAACAATTAGTTCTATGATCGAACCCGGACAAAGCGCTTCTACCCTATCAAACCAGGAATATCTTAAATTATTAATACAAATTGAGCAGCGACTTTTAGACTACCAAGAAATTCTCACTAAAAAGTTGAATGAAAATTAATAAGATTTGAACATCCGTCTTTTTATTGTCTGCTTTGCATTCATTGTCTTGAGTCCTCGATTTTTGCTGTTTGCTCAAATTGGTATGAAGTTATCAGCAGAAACGGGATTTTTTAGCAGCAGCGGCACATCGATTTCTACAAATAGTCATATTACTTTCCGATTTGATGCCCAGGGTAGTTATAAATTTGTTGATCAAAAAAATAATTGGAATCTAAAGCTGAGAATCAGGCCTAAATTTTACGGATCGATTAACACGACTTCCATCACAAAATATTCGGCCCAAAGCGATTATCTTAGGCGTAACAAAAAAACCACTTGGGGACTGAGTTTTGTCCGGCAATTTTATCAATATAGAAATCCCATTAGTGAAATAAACTTTGATATTCTCCAACTGCAGGCTAATTTGTCCAGAATCATAAATCCAAAATTGGCCGGAATGTTGTATGCAAAATATTTCTACCGGGATTTGTCTTCGAATGTCCGGAATAGCCTGGATGCAGTGGCAATCGGCGCGGCGCTACACTGGTCATTGGACCGATATGCGAAATTGACATTTGAGATTTATGGTGAACAGTTTACGATAGACAACTCTGAACTCATTGGGATTGACAAAAACCTGCTCAGCAATACCGGCTGGCGTCTTGGACCGGATATTGGCTATGCCTATCAACGAAAATTTATCTTAAGATTAAATTATCATATTTATAAACAGCAATCAGAATTAGATAATGATATAAAAGCCGAGCATTCACTGAGGTTACTGTTCGGAAAAATCATCAATCAACAATGGTCGGTTTTTATCTTGCTGGACACTTATATCCGGAACAAACCGGCAATCAGCGACTCAGTTTACTATGCCAGGTATACTCCCCTGAACACTGAAAGCAATATGTATGGTAAAATTGATTACAAAATTAATCCACAGGTAAATTTGTTTTTCAAACTTGAGTATGCCAAAGATGAACTATTCCTACAAAATATTGCATTCAGTAGTAAACAAATGACCATGGGATTGGAGTGGAGAAGATAGTATGAGAAACGTAAAACGGCAAACGGCAAACGGCAAACGGCAAACGGCAAACGGCAAACGGCAAACGTGAAAGCGCCGAAAACTGATAATTCCAGTATAATTGGAGAGCGTGACAAAAAGATAGAATAGGAGAAATAGTGAAAGGGAGACAGGAGTCTAAATGTAAGTCTGT
>JADFJB010000013.1 GCA_022566355.1 candidate division KSB1 bacterium | reverse complement strand
TTTAATCAAAAGTTCATTTTGTGCTTAACTAATGCAAATAGACCCCCGATTAAAGCGCTCGGGGGTGACAGTTTTGGGGTTCTCGGATAACCTGAAAACATTCGAAGATGACATTTTTTGTGTCTCTTGAATAGCCTGAAAGCAATAGGGAATGACACTCTACAACAGCCTGCACGACGAAATAACATTGTTGGAAATTTTAAGCTTAAAATCATAATTCATGAATAATGCAGGTTAAGCGATAGGTTGATATTTTGAATGGAGTTTAAATTTAGATAGGAAGTAGAATTGAACTAGTAGGATACAACCAATCAATCCAAAACAGTTATTTCGTTGTGCTTTGATAATACAAATGTCTTACCGCGCATATCCTCTCTAACATGAAAGTGAACACAATTAATAATAATCTCAACTCCGGGATAGACAGATCGATTCACTTTGATAAATGCTTTAGAAGGAGTTATTTGCTTTTTCTCTAAAAGATTATTTTCTTTGCTTATTTGTTCTATTAAGTGGTCAATCTCTATCTGCCGTTTGGAAAAATTAGTAAGTTTTCGGGGAATATCTCCACTCTGGCTCCATCTTTTTAGCTTCTGAATCTCTATATTTACTTTTTTTAACTCCTTTTGAAATTCATCAAGCTTGAATAAGTTCCTTTTGATTTCTTCAGCGATGCTATAATCATAGCCCGTTTCTATAATAGTTGAAGTCCCATATTCATTTCCTAAAGTCTCGACCTCTATCGCATTCGTTGCTATAGCGCAACCACCCACAATCGAAAATCTTCTACCACCAACTTGAATACGATCATTAGCATAAAGTTTAGCATCTACAACCTCTCTCGTAACAAAAATTGATTGACGTGAAAAAACAGATTGATTTCTTACAAAAGCAATACTAATATTTTTTTCTGAATGGATTGAACCATTACCAACACCGATAAATCCTCTCTTAATAATTATGTCATTTCCTGATCTAATAATGGCATCATCAACACAACCCCCTATTTCAATTTTGTCGGTTGAATCTAATTCGAAGCCACTCTTCACATCCCCCTTTACAATGATCGATCCTTTATAGGTGACATTCCCGGTATGAAAATCCACATCTCCCTTGATCGTGCAGACTTGACTAACGCTTATCAATCCCTGTTTTGTAGAAACAACACCTTCGACTTTCGCCAGGGTAACATTGCAATTATCCGGAGAAACATAGGTATTTTGTCCTACTGGAAAAAGTGGAGATTTCCCTTTTATTCCGGAAATAGTATCCCCAAAAACATCGTAACCGTCCAAAGCCTCCATCGGTGGATGGTAAAGTGCCAATTCCTGGTTAGATTCAACAAACTCAATTGCATTAATATCATAAAAATCTACTGCCCCGTCTTCCGTTACTTTTGGCTTGTAATCTTGATAAGTTTTAATATAAAATTCCACCCAGCCATCTTTTCCGTTTTTACCAGGCTGGCCATTAGCAACGGTAACATCATAAACCGGTTCTTTAGTATCACCAATTCTGGCCAATGCATCTTCAATGGCTTGAGTATTAATTTTTGCCTTTATTTTTGATTCTTGTAATTTTGATAGGACATCATCTAATGAAAGCAATGGACTGTCTGAATCCGGTGGGCATAGATCGATTGAAACCGCTAACCTGTCTTTACTAACTTTTATTTTAACGCATTCCATATTGACCATCTTCATAGATAGTATATTAACCAGATCTATTCATAAACCTTATCACTGTCATCCCGTCCGCAACGGGATGACAATTAGGAAATTTTGAACTTAAAACTGCAATTCATGAATTATCCAGGTTAATTAACAATCGACAGGAAATTCCATTACCTATAGGAACCTCTGCATATTTTAGAGATCACGGATTTTTATTCCTAGTTAAATTGAAGCCACAAAATCCCTGTCCAAACTGCGGTACTGGATCGCTTCACTTACATGCTGTGTCAGAATAAGTTCTTCATCTTCCAAATCTGCAATGGTTCGTGAAACTTTGAGAATCCTGTCATATGCCCGGGCAGAAAGTCCAAGTCTGGTAATGGCGATCTTGAGTAATTCTTTACTCGGAGTATCGATTTCGCAATACTCACGAATCTCCCGGGATTGCATATGTGCATTACAGAAAATTTTGGCTTCCGATTCAAACCGTTGCAGTTGAACTTTTCTGGCTTTCTTCACTCTCGACCGTATTGCCTCGGACTTCTCTCCCAATTTTTTTGAAGCCAGGTCTTCATACGCAACTGCAGGAACTTCAACATGGATGTCAATGCGATCTAATAGCGGCCCTGAAACTTTAGCACGGTAACGCTGCACGACCGGAACAGTACACGTACACTCGTGGGTGGGATCAGTTAAATAACCGCAAGGACATGGATTCATCGCGGCTGCAAGCATAAAATTAGCAGGGTATGTGATACTAACCATGGCCCTGGAAATTGTAACACAACCATCTTCCAGTGGTTGCCGCATCACCTCAAGAACATTCTTCCTGAATTCCGGCAACTCGTCCAAAAACAAGACACCGTGATTTGCCAGGCTTACTTCTCCAGGGTGCGGAATATGTCCACCGCCGATTAAGCCTGCGTCGCTGATTGTATGGTGAGGTGAGCGGTAAGGGCGTATTGCAACCAAAGATGTATTTGGCGGTAACTTACCTGAAACCGAGTAAATCTTAGTCGTCTCCAGCGCTTCTTCTACGGTTAAATCCGGAAGTATGGTGGGAAAACGCTTGGCAAGCATGGTCTTACCAGAGCCAGGCGGTCCAATCATCAAAATGTTGTGTCCTCCTGCTGCGGCGACTTCCAGGGAACGCTTCGCTTGTTCCTGTCCTTTTACATCGGAAAAATCAAATGAATAAAATCGCTTACTGATAAACATTTTTTCCATATCCAGTTGAAAGGGTGAAATATCGCTGTCGCCGTTTAAAAAGGAGATGGCTTCCAGGAGATTGTTTACCGGTATGATTTCGATTCCCTGCACCATAGCAGCTTCAATCGCGTTAACCCTGGGAAGAATAATGCCTTTCTTTCCGACATCTCGTGCTGCCACTGAAATCGGTAAAGCTCCGCGAACGCTGCGCAGATTCCCATCCAATGAAAGTTCACCCAAAAGCACGTAATCATTTAATTTGTCAGACATAATCTTGCCTGATGCCGACAAAATACCCAGGGCAATGGGCAAATCCAGGGATGAACCTTCCTTCTTAATATCCGCAGGTGCCAAATTTACGATGATCTTTTTTAACGGAAAGCGAAAATCACAATTTTTTATTGCAGCTTCGACCCGCTCTCGAGATTCTTTGACTGCACCATCCGGCAAACCAACAATTGCAAAATATGGCGCCTGTCCTTCTAGGTGAACTTCGACGTCGATCACATAAGCATCAATCCCCAGAACCCCGGCACTTAAAACTTTAGCAAACATACTACCCCAGTTAAATTTATGAATTTATTTAAATAAAATTAGAGGCTGCTAAACCCCCTTCAAAATTGATTTTTCAGAAAACTAATTATTTGGAGCCATCGACATTTATATCGATACTTGAAATAAATTCTTCCAATTGTTTCATCATTTGTTTTTCTTGTTCGTCAATCTTCACTACTAGTCTAATGCAAGTTAAATGTAATTAACCTGAATAACTCATAAATCTTATCACTGTTATTCAAGAAAATAATTTTTTACTATATTTCATTCTTAATATTCAGCTTTTTCATATTGATGGAAATAGATCCCGTCGCGCGGCGGGATGACATGATTTGAAGTTTTAAGTTTAAAATGCATGATTCATGAATTATTCAGGTTAATTGGCGATCCTCACTAATCGTAAACCCCCAATTAATAAATTAATCTAGTACTTGATCCAAAATTTTACTGGAAGATAATTGTTTGGGTTTGACTACCTTAACCATTTATTCTATCCGTCGAATGATATGATATCCCAACGATGATTTTACGATACCCGAGGTTTCATTTATCTTCAGATTAAATGCCACGTCTTCAAATTCTTTTATCAGATCACCTCTACTAAAATACCCCAAATCTCCTTGACTTTTTTCCGCACCAGGATCAATCGAATATTCAGCCGCTAATTTTTTAAAATCTCCACCTGCTTTCACCTTGTCTAAAACAGATTGTGCTTCTACCTGGGTCTTTAATAATATGTGAAAAGCGTGTATTTTATAACCCTCAACTGCAGACAAATCGGACGTAATAGATGGTTTCCAAATATAACCTTCCATCTGGACTTTTACCCACTGTCCTTCTTCTTTAAGAACGTTTAGTCTTGTTCCACCAATTACAATAGCAATGATGTCGCCATTAGGTGCCAGGCGAAGATTCTCTGATTTTACTTTGACATAATGCTGTGTTTGTGATTGCTGTGCAAAAGCATTGATCATAAAAATTTGAAATAAAAATACCACGATCAACCACTTTTTCATTCAACTGCCTCCATTTCTGCTTCAAATCGATAAAATTGTTCCTGTTTTTTATATATTAAGTGATTTTTTATTTGTATTCCAGATAAATTATTCGGGGTAACATGATATCAAATATCTAATTATTTCGGAAGAATTAATTTGAAATTTCCATTGTACTCATTTTCTCCATTGGAATTTCAATACTTAAGTACTGCCCTTTATTAATCATCAGATGTTCAATTTTCGTTGACTTGTAACCATCTAACATCGCAAGGACTGAATATTTTCCAGGCAAAACCAATCGATGAAAACGGCCATATTTTTCATCGCATCGAGTTGGTTCTACAGCCGGCGAGAAATCCTGTTCCAATTGGATCATTGCTGGTAAAGGTTTTCGATTTTCAATATCATAAACATGGCCAACCAAGCTACTGGACAATACTCGATCCAATAAATAATCCATCCCTTTTAATTGTGCGGTAATTAGTTCATGGTGAGCCTCTTTAGAAGGGAAAAATTCCTTACCTATTTCAACGATTAAAGCAAACGTCCGCCAATTTGCATAGAGCCAGTTTGCACTCTGACCGGATTGGCCATTCAAATAAACTATATCATACTTTTTTTTCAATTTAAATTTTGAAAGATTCTGAGATAATCCGGATGCCAGATCTCTGATAAAAACTTCGTCAGGTGGTTTCATTTCTAACGCCCATGGGAACATCACAACTTCGCCAAAACTATGGTAGTCAATGGCTAATACAAATCGCTCTCTTTCGGCTAAATTCATGATGGCTTTTATCTCACTTTCCGAACTGGGAGTTTTACCTCTAAAATACCAACTTTTGTTTTCTTTGCGTCCACCATTGGCCCAATTAAAATCATAATTACGATTCAGGTCAACCCCATCTATTTCTGGTTCGAATACGCCGTTATTATTATTGTCACGCAAATTCTTTCGCCACCAGGGAAATTTATTATTTTGTGTAAGGACGTAATCATAGCCGTCCGGATTGACACAAGGCACAATCCAAATACTTAAGTGATTAAGCCAGTGTTTAACATGATCTTTGTTTTTGTTATTCACCAGGTGCCTGATCATCGCCAAACAAACTTGCGTCCCCATGGGTTCTCGAGCATGATGCCCCCCCATAAAAAGAACCGACGGCTCATCCTCATCTATCTTTACATTGCCGGAAATTTTAACAGCTTTTATCGGTTTATGATTAAATTGCGAATACCCAATCTTCTCTATGGTCATAATCTCCGGATGGATTGATGCCAATTCTTGTAATTGTTTTAGGATGTTATCATATGTTGGATAAAATGCATCGACTGTATCCTGCTGTTCAGTTTCAAAAAGTACAGCTGTTGGAATCCCGAGACGATTTAGCTCTATCACATTACTCACTTTTCCGGAAATCTCCAAATAATCTGAAACGTCTTGATCACCGGAAACGAACTTCATCTGACGCAATTGTTCAATATGGCTCTGATTTTGAGGAAAAATACGGATTATTACACTATCGCGGGTTTTATTTTTATTCTGCCAATTCTGCAGGAATAAAAAAATGCCGGTAAATACAAACATACAGACAAATCCAACCATCAAATAATAATGCAAATTTGAACTGTGCTTGAAATAGGAATCCTGATTATCAATTGTGTCCGTAGAAGAATTCATATCAGTGTCGGTTGGATTTTTTGGCGGGGGTTAAACATGACACAAAACTGTTTTATGATTTTATTCCGGGTCTGGCCAATTCTCTATTTCTTCTTTTAAATAGTTCACAACTTCATCCTCGTTAAGCATTCTTTCTTTAACGCCTTTCTTAAAAACGAGAGCCGACCCTTTCCCAAAAGCAAGTCCTATATCCGCTTCACGTGCTTCACCGGGGCCATTCACGGCACATCCTAATATGGAAACTGTTAAGTTTTTATCCTTGTATTTCTCCAACTGCTTTTCAACTTTTGTAACGATGTCTACCAAGTCCACCTCAATTCGACCGCAGGTTGGACATGCAACAATATTAACTCCATAATTACGTATTCTAAGTGACTTCAGGATTTCATAACCAACTTTAACTTCTTCAACCACATCTTCCGTAAGTGAAACTCGAATGGTATCGCCAATTCCCTGGGATAACAGCGTGCCGATTCCTATAGAAGATTTGATAGATCCTTTTTCCTTGAGACCAGCTTCAGTAACGCCTAAATGCAAAGGGAAATCCACTTTTTCAGAAAGCAATTGATAACATTGAATCATGGTTGCAACATCGGAAGATTTTACGGAAATAACGATATCGTCGAAGCCAAAATCCTGGCAAATCTCAACATTCTTTATCGCACTTTCCACCATGGCTTCGGGAGTAGGATAGCCATATTTCTCGAGTAAGTCGCGTTCGACAGAGCCTGAATTCACACCAATCCGAATCGGAATACCACGCTCTTTAGCTGCCTTAAGTACTGCTCGAATTCGATCTACCGAGCCAATATTTCCCGGATTTAAGCGAATTTTATCAGCCCCGGCTTCGATAGCCCGCAATGCCATGCGATAATTAAAGTGGATGTCGGCAACCAATGGAGATTTTATTCTTTTACGAATTTCCGCAAATCCATCTGCTGCCTCGTCATTCGGCACCGTTATCCGAATAATTTCACATCCGGCCTCTTCCATTCGTCTAATTTCCGCGACTATAGCTTCGACATCCTCTGTTTTTTTAGTTGTCATAGATTGCACGGAAATCGGAGCATCACCGCCAATTTTTATATTTCCAACGTTTACTTGCCTGGTTTTACGTCTTTCGATCACTGATTAAATTCCAATCTCTATTTAGATTTCCGTATATCAAACAAATTGTGTTTTACATTCACTTTAAAGTAAGTAAGTATAAATATAGTCGGATATAAATTCAATAGAAAGTGATAATTATAAATAAAGAAGTAGGTTACTTTTTTTTGAATGCATCATCTCCAATGCTGGCTTTACGCATATGACATAGCAACTTCTTACATAGCAACTTCTTAGAAAAACTCAAAGCAAAAAAAACGAGAGGAAATATATCAAATACGGATAATAAAACTATAAGGTGTAACGAATAGGCGTTCGCACTCGATCCCAGTTTTTGGGGGTCGATGTGCAACGTTTGGATGAACTCAGTCGCTTATTTGGAATTATCATTTATGTTTGAATTTTCCGCTTTTAAATATTTTGGGTAAATTTTAACTTAAAAAGACGAGAACCTAATAATTCCGATTCTGAGACCCCATACACCCGAAATATGAAGGGGGATAAGATATATTAGCGTCCTAAAATTTATTTAAAGAATTTTCCAGAAATAGCCAACATAGTTTGTCTTTTAAAGTTTTAATGATCTTAATTCTAGCTCGTTGGGCTCATATCGGCCAACTGGCGGACTAGGTTCGAATCCTACATCCGCTACAAGCTTAAATTCAATAAAAACAATACACAAAGGCGAACCTTTTTTATTAAGGGGAGGGCTAAATGTAGACATATTGGGACATTTAGTACACACGATTTTACTTACACTTTTTATAAAATATTATCCAACCACATTTGAAACTATATCCACAATCTAAGAAATTAACCAGCCATGCAAATATCCAACTAAAGCCAAAAAAATCGTTGATTTTGTATTTCTCAACTAGTAATATGCAGTATCATTGTAGAAGAAATATCTGCTGACTAAAATCAAAACTATCTTATGAGAATCAAAGAATGATCGGCCAAACCATATCTCACTACAAAATCCTTGATAAACTTGGCGAAGGTGGCATGGGCGTCGTGTATAAAGCGGAAGATACTAACCTCAAGCGTGAAGTGGCCATTAAGTTTCTGCCGCGTCAAATCGCTGCAAATGAAGAAGAAGGTAAGCGTTTCAAGATTGAGGCACAGGCGGCTGCCGCTCTTAATCATGCCAATATAGCTACTATCTACAACATAGAAGAAGTCGATGATGAGATGTTCATCGTTATGGAATACATCAAGGGTCAGGAACTGAAGGATAAGATCGAAGCTGGCCCCATTCCAATTTATGATACCCTCAATCTTGCCATCCAAATCGCACAAGGGTTACAGGCTGCCCACGAAGAGGGCGTGGTTCACCGTGACATTAAATCAGCCAACATCATGCTCACACTTAAAGGCTCTGTCAAGATCATGGACTTTGGGTTGGCTAAGATCAGCGGCAAGACTAAGCTCACCAAAGAAGGTACCACACTAGGCACAGTTGCCTATATGTCGCCAGAGCAGGCTCGGGGCGACGAAGTGGACCATCGCAGTGATATTTTCTCATTAGGTGTCCTATTGTATGAGATGCTGACTGGCCAGCTGCCTTTTAAGGGCGACTACGATCCGGCGATAACTTATTCGGTTATGAACGAAGATCCTGAGCCGGTCACAGCTCTTCGCACCGGCATCCCGATGGAACTTGAGCGGATTGTCAGTAAGTGCTTAGAAAAAGATGCATCGGGTCGTTACCAAAATATGGTTGATCTAATTGTTGATCTGAAGAAAATCAATGAAGAGTATGCAACTGCCAAAGTTACACCGAAATCCGTTAGGGTAAGTTCTCGAACCAAAAAAATGACACGAATTTCTATTGGCGTGGCTGCCGTGGGTTTGCTAACTATTATTCTGTTTAGTATATTCCGACACAAATCAGCCGAGCCAATTGATTCCATTGCTGTTTTACCCTTAGAAAACCTCTCAATGGATTCGGAGCAGGAGTATTTTGTGGATGGGATGACCGATGCGATCATAACGGAGCTTTCAAAAATAAGTGCATTGCGGGTCATTTCCAGAAGATCTGTCATGCAATATAAAGATGTAAGAAAACCATTGTCGACAATCGCAAAAGAGCTGAATGTAAAGTCAATATTAGAAGGCTCTGTGATCCAGTTCGATGATCAAGTTCGAATTTCAGTACAGCTAATTGGGCTATCTCCGGAGCGGCATCTATGGGCCAACAATTTTGACCGCCAACTGACTAACTTTTTAATTCTTTCGAGCGAAGTTGCGTCAGAGATCGCCAGGGAGATCAAGATTACCGTAACGCCCGAAGAACAGAAGCGTCTGAAGCAAGTCCGCCTGGTCAATCCGGAAGCCAACCAACTTTATCTAAGAGCCCAATATCAGATGGAAAAATCTACGACAAGAGAGACGACTGAAAAGGGTTTTGAGCATCTACAAAAAGCGATTGAAATTGACCCTGATTTCGCGTTGGCGTATGTGGGTCTTTCCAATGCCTATTTAAGATATGCAAACACGGGCTACGCGTCAAGAGAGTCAGTCCTCCCTAAGGCTAAGTCATTCCTGCAAAAGGCACTGGAAATTGATAGCACCCTTGGCGATGCATATGCTACACTGTCCGATATCAGATTTCAGGAGAGTTTTGATTGGCTTGAGAGAGAAGAATATCTCAGAAAAGCGATCAGACTAAATTCAAGTTCTGCAGGCTACCATGCATCATACAGTGATTTATTGTCCAACTTAGGACGCCATGAAGAAGCCATAAGAGAGATGGTGATTGCACAGCGCCTCGATCCGCTCTCCCTTAGTATAAATACGAATTTAGGTAACGTGTTTTTTTATGCGGGCCGATATGATGAGGCGATTGATGCATATCGCAATGTACTGGAGCTTGAACCCGAAGCAATCAATCCCAAATGGTGGTTGGCAAGGGCTTATGAGCAAAAAGGCATGTATCAGGAAGCGATTGCAGAATTTCTTTCTAGGAAAGTCAAAAGCCCCGGTACAAACTGGGCTCTGGCCTACACTTATGCTGTTGCAGGTTATCCAGACAGGGCTAAACAAATATTGGACTACCTCTTAGAGAAAGAGAAAAAGACCTACATCCCTCCTAAGTATATTGCACAGATTTATATCGGATTAGGGGATAAGGATATGGCCTTTGAATGGCTCGAAAAAAACAAGAGGATATCTAATATAAAAACCAATCCTTGGTATGACAGTATTCGTGATGATCCGCGATTTGAAGCTCTCGTCAGCCATATGAATTTCCCTGATGATTAGACGCCAGGCTGGACTTCAATTGGTCCTGTTGAAGATGTTGAAGGGGGGTGGTCAGTTGATCTTGCGGCCATTAATTTAACGAAACTTTAACGTAACCGATTTTCGCTGGTGGTTTCTTGTGGCCTTCCATTTGAAAATAAATTCCCAATCTAAAAAATTATCTATCCATCCAAATATCCAAATAAAGTCAAAAAACCATTGATTTTGGATTTCTCAACTAGTACCATACAATATCGTAGAACCGAAAATATCTCCTGACTTCGATTTAATCGATGCTAGAAGGCGGTTGGCAAGATTGAAAGGAACCACATAAAATTGATCGGCCAAACCGTTTCCCATTAATTTTGACCTATATTTTGAGGTAGGCTTAACCCACAACAAAGAAAAGATACACCATCATGTTGAAAGTCGACGAGTTTGAAAGTGCCTTTCGTTCAGCGATTAAAGAAACCTATCTGCATCAGGATATAAAGATTAAATCTGTGTTTTTGATGACTGATTTAGATGCTGAGGCTGCTAATTTTTTGTTGAACCAGGTGAAAGATTTTTGTCATAATCTAGGCCAATCTCAAAATATAGATTGGAACACCGCTAACCGGAATGACTTTAAATCCGCAGAAGACCTGCTAGAATTAGTAAACCGCTCCACGACGGATCTGATCATTACTTATCGCAATTTACATAGTGAAACCTGGCTCCACCCTTTTAGTCTTGGTGAGCACCTGGACGTTATGTTACAAAAGACAAAAGTACCGGTGCTTGTTATTCCTCACCCCAAAGCGGATTATGCTCGCGATAGTGCGCTAGATAAATGTAGTTCGGTGATGGTAGTAACCGATCACATGGTCAATGACCATCATCTGGTGCAATACGGCATAGCTTTTGTCGATGAATCGGGCAGTTTTTATTTATCCCATATCGAAAACCAGGTTTATTTTGATCGCGTGATTGAAGCCATTAGTAAAATACCAACGATTGATACTGAAGATGCTAAACAAAAACTTGGCCGGCAATTGCTGAAAGGGCCGACCGAATATATCCAGTCGGTAAATACTGAATTGGCTAAATTAAACCGTTCGATTGAAGTAAAGTCCATTGTGGAATTCGGCCACCAATTGAAAGACTACTTAAAACACATTAATGAAAAAAAGGTCGACTTGTTGGTTATCAATACCAAAGACGGCGACCAAATGGCGATGCATGGCCTGGCTTATCCGTTAGCCGTTGAAGTTCGGCAAATTCCTCTTTTGATGTTATAAGGAAACAACAATAATGATACCAGAAACCCTGACAGCCGTTGCCGAACAAGCCACTCACCCGGTTTCCAATGCCACCACCTTACTCTTTACCGGGTTGTTGGTTTTAATGATCCTTAGCCTGGCATTAGAAGAAAAAATTCACGCTAAAAAATCTCTCATTGTTGGTGTCTTTGCCGTTATCGCCCTTCTTGCGGGTGGTTTCATGCATATTTTGCCTTTCGGCCACGTGATTATCCCGGGCGGTCATCAAATAGAAATGCCCGTGTATATCCCCGCAGTGGACTGGGGTGTCATCGCCATTATAGTCGGCTCCAGTTTATTCGTCGATGTGACTTCAAAGTCAGGTCTTTTTACCTGGATTGCAGTCAAACTCACTAAAGCGTCAAATGGGGAGCCGGTCAATTTACTTTGGTATTACGGCATTATGACAGTGCTTTTTTCTGCTGTGTTGAACAACGTAACGGCGATGATCATTGTCGGCTCCCTGACCGGTGTATCGTTAAAAAAACTAAACAGAATGGACAAGCTTCTTGGCTTTTTATTGATCGAGGGTTTACTCACGAATATTGGGGGTTTGCTCACCTTAATTTCCTCGGTGCCTAATATCATCGTCGGTAATACCGCGGGTATTTCATTTGTCGCTTTTTTTATTAAGGCAGCACCTTATGTGGTGATTACAACCGTCATTACCCTATTCATGGGGGCTAAATTATTTGGCATACAAAAGTTGGGATCAGAGGACGAGCGAACCGAAGCTAAAACCTTAGTGGGAAGTTTTGATGAAAACGATGGCATCGAGTCTAAGCGTTTTTTCTATTTTGCAACCATTATGTTGTTTGCGTTTATCGGCGTAATTGCCACCACCTCCATTTTGCCAACGGTGTCGGATTTAGGGATGGGTTTTGTCGCTTTGGCTTTTGCCGCGGTAATGATGGTTCGTTATAAATCCGAAGTGGATCAATTTTATAAAGCCATCGATTGGGATCTGATTATTTTCTTTATGGCACTCTTTGTCGTGATTGCAGTGATGGAGCACGCACAAGTACTCAATCTAATCGGGAAAGGCATTACATTCATTATCGGCACAGAAGAGAGCCAGTTTGGGACAGGCATGTTGCTGGTTGTATCGGCAGCAATCAGTTCGGTAACAGACAATATTCCATTGGCAGCCATGCTTGCCAAAATCTTACAAAGTAACGGTACACCGGGAGATTCAACACTTTGGTGGTCCGTCATTTTTGGCGCTAATTTGGGCGGTAATTTAACACCCATTGGTAGCGCCTCGACCTTAGTGGCTGTGACTATTATGCATAAATATAAACTACACATGACATTCCTTGGTTTTATCAAACAAGCGCTGCCATTCGCGGCGGTACATATTGCCCTGGCGATAGTGTATGTGTTGGTAACGGGATAGAAATAATGGGTTCAGAATAACATTTTGGCGTGTTGGTTATGATGTGTTGAATTTAGTGTTAAAACATCTATGAAAAACTCGAAGTTCATGGTTCTTTGTTTCATGCGTATGTTGATATTGATTAGTGAATGATATTATGCCATAAGATTCATCTGCCCTTAACCAGCCGAACACTGTGGTCCCAGTAGTGAAGAAAATGCGGAGCCATAAGATTCCGCCCTATCCCGAATAAGCCAGCTCTAGGAAACTTTGGGACACTGCAAAGTTTCTATATGATGCCTTGTGCCATGATGTTATCAAAATTAATCCAGAGGCAAGCAATTGGACACCTCACTGGGGACATTTGAATACAAAGACAAAAGCTTCGACGATAGCCAGGACATTGTCGTAGCAACCAGGCCAGAGGTTTTTCTGCCAACAAGTACGACTACCGTACTGCTGTCCGGCGTACGTAAATTGGTCAACCCAAACGCGGCATCGGCGCTGGATCTGGGCTGTGGCTGTGGAATCGGCGCCGTAGTTTTGACAAAATCGATTTTGCCGAAAGCCACGGTGTATGCTTCAGATATCAGCGCAGAAGCTGTGAAATTGACAAAATACAATGCGGAAAATGCTCAGCTCATCATCGATTGTCGATGTGGCAGCATGTTTGAGCCATGGGCAGGAATGAAATTTGATCTGATAGTGGACGATGTTGCGGGCATGTCCGAACCGATTGCCCGGCGCTCACGTTGGTATCCGCCCCACATCCACAGCGATGCCGGAGAGGATGGCACTCGATGGATCGTGAGCATTCTATCACAGGCACCAGAGTTTCTCACGCCAAAGGGGCAGATATTCTTTCCGGTTCTAACACTGTCGAACGAATCCAAAATAGTAGACACCGCTCAAAATCATTTCGCAAAAGTCGAACTGGTCACCGAACAATGGTATCCACTCGGAAGTGATTTATTGCCCCACCTGAATTTGATCGAGGACCTAATGGCCAAGGGTCACCTAGAAATAAAAAAGAAGGGTAGTCGTTGGTTGTGGGCGACCAAAATCTACTGCGCCACCAATCATGCTTAGGGTCTGGTCGATAGAATGTGTTGATATTTTGTTGCAGTTTTGTCTCCTTATGGGTCATTGTAAGGGAAAACATGATAAGGGTGTCTACAAATGGTGAGTTTTCGGTCAGACACTAACTAAACTCCCAGGACGAGAGGTTTAGTAAAGAAAGGCGACGCTCTTCTTTTTTGAGTTAAAATATATCATCCGGCAGCATTGCAACCACGCTTATTGAGTCTGTAAGGTTGTAACCAGTAACCGAGATAACGGAAGATGCTCTTCTGGTTTTACTCCTGAAACAAAATTATTAAATCCGTGTATAATTCACCGATCATAAAAGGAGCGTCTATGTATAAATTTTCGAAGATCATTATTTTAGGGGTATTACTCCTGGCGATTTGGAGTTGCGAGAAGAACACACCGACACAACCAGGTGCAAATGGTGAAGAGCCATATTCGCTGATTGCTTTTACTTCAATAGTCAATGGTAATCCACAAGTTTTTACCATGTTTCCGGACGGAACCAATATTGTCCAAATAACAAATGACAGCGGCCGAAAAGCATAGCCGGATTGGTCTCCCGATGGTTCGCAAATCGTTTTTGATGCTGATTATTTTATAGGCACACCGCAAGGTTATTCCGAGCTTTACATTATCAATGCCGATGGTACAGGCAAGTTCCTTATCCCCAACACCAGGGAAGCCCGTCATCCCAGGTGGTCGCCGGACGGCACAAAAATCGCCTTTGAGCAAGTCATAAATAGGCAATTGGAATATTTACGTCATAAATACGGATGGTTCCAATAAGACGCGATTAACAACGGATCCTGTTGCTGATAACACTCCCGATTGGTCACCCGATGGCAGCCGGATTAGTTTTCAATCCGAACGAAATTCAACACAGCGATTTAACGGCAGTCTTTATATCATGAATCAGGATGGCTCTGATCAAAGATCTATTTTTTTCAGTCCTGAACTTTTTTGCTCTGCCTGGTCCCAGGAAGGATCTAAGATTATTTTTGGCGCATTACAGCCAATACCCGGGAGCTCCCAGGAATATGTAGACCTTTTCACCATAAACCCGGACGGAACTAATTTGAACAGAATTACAACGGGCGCTGATGCGGAAACCTATCCGTCGATTTCACCTGACGGACAGCGGATTGTCTATATGGTTAACCATAGAATATTCGTGATGAATATTGATGGCAGCGGGTCACATCGTCTAGATGCGCGTGGCAGTACCGACGAAGACCCGGCCTGGTCGCCGGAATTTACTAATCTGGAATAGATTTTCTATATCTTAGCCTGAATTCAACTATGAGTTTACTCTAAAAACCGATTCAATCGCTTTTCTAAAAAAAGTTGTTACATAAAAACAAATACTTATGAGAGCGATGGAATCGGTATCCCACCTTTTTAGAATGAACTCAACTATGAAATTACAAACAATAAAAGTCGGGCACTGATAGGTTCGAATCACGCACCGTTACAAGCTTAAATTCAATAAAATAACACCCAAGGCTCGTGATCATTGAGCTTCTTTATTTAGGGGAGGAACAAATTGGGACATTCAGTGCACACGATTTTACTTACACTTTTTTTTAGCAATTATTATCCGATTACATTTGAAACTATATCAACAATTTGAAAAATTATCTATCCATCCAAATATCAAACAAAATCAAGAGGATCATTGATTTTGGACTTGTGAATTTGTAACATTCAATAATCGTAGGACCGGAAATATTTTCTAACTAAAATAAAAGGATAGATTATGAGTAAATATAAAATTGAAATCAAATGGGCAATCATATTTGCCTTTATGTTAATATTATGGACGTTATTAGAAAGACTAACAGGCCTGCATAGTGAACACATAGACAAACACCCAATCTACACTAACCTCGGCGCTTTACCGGCAATTGCAATTTATGTTTTTGCTTTGGTAGATAAACGAAAAAATCACTATCAAGGTAAAATGACATATAAACAAGGTTTCGTAGCAGGACTCATTATTACGTTAATTGTTACTGTTCTCAGCCCATTGATTCAGTATATTTCTTCGACAATAATTTCCCCTGACTATTTTGCGACGTAATTAAATATTCAGTAAGTGAAGGCAAAATGACCCAAGAAGCGGCTGAAAATTATTTTAACATGAAAAATTACATCGTCCAAGGACTTGTGTGGTCACCAATTATGGGACTATTGACAACTGCAATTGTAGCAATATTTACAAGACGTGATGCAAAAGCGAAGTTGAATGGGGAAAATTAATTTCCAGACAAACATAGCAACTTAGACAAAGATGCACGGAAACGCTTCGCGCACAACGTCAGAGTCGGTTGGTGGCAATAAAAAAAACAGAAAATTAATTGCCTCCATTCCTAATTCTAATCGTTTGCTTTGCAATAATATTTCTGATGAACAAATTTACCCTCAAAGGCAAATTAACCTTATCCTTCGTTGGCAGGGCCGCACTAGCTATAATGCTGATATTTACTGGAATAGCTCATTTTACCATGACTGAATCTATGATTCAGATGCTTCCTGAATTTATCCCTTATAAAAAGGAAACTGTTTACTTAACTGGTATTCTAGAAATTTCAGCTTCAATAGGATTACTAATTCAAAGACTATCAAAACTAACCAGCATATTGTTAATCGTATTTTTTCTAGCAATATTACCTGCCAATATTGTTGGTAGTATAAAACAAGTTAATTTTGGCGGAATGGCAAAAGGGGTCAGTCATCTATATTTTAGAATCCCTTTACAGGTACTATTCATTTTTTGGACCTATTATTTTGGCATCAAAAAAAATGAACATTAGGTGCTTCGCAGCCACGCGGTTCAAGCAACTCATAAACCATTATTTAAGAAGAACATCCCCTAAATCCCTCTTTCTGTAGGCTCAAAGACATTGCCAAAAAAAAAGGGACGTGCCGTGAAAGCTCAAACAGCGCTTTATATGGTGTGGCCGGCTGCATCACGGTTCTTTGATTTTGATGGTGTTTCCGACTCCTACAAAACCGCAGCTGAGGGCGTATTGGCACATCAAACGCTTGGATTGGTGCTATCGAATTTCCAATCACGCCTGTATTGCAATATGAACATTTCTATCCTGATGGACCTGGTACCATGCTGGGATTTTCAATATTTCAAAGGTTTCCAGATATAAAAAATGGTTTACTTGGCATTTCAGTAAAGTGGGTAGGTTTTTATTTTGCTAACAACTCCTTTTCAATAGATCCAGTTAAGAATTCACTCTTAATCGGTGCTGGAATAAAGTTAAATGCTCTACAACTTTTCAATTTCCGAGCAAATGTATACGCTGGCAAGAGTGTGAAAGGTTCAGAAATATTCACCTTGCGTGAGTTTTCTGTGGGGATTGACCTCCTTCGGTGGCAACGCCTAGGGTTCGACTTTTTTATGAAGACCTTCAGCGAATATGATAGACGCAAGGATATGTTCGGCCATAAGAGAAAAAAGACATCAACGAGGAATTAGCAAATAAGCAATTGCAGGTGACAGCAGGTAAAGCATAAAATCAGATTCAATTTAATTCAAGAAAAAATAGCAGGCAAAAATTATTAATGGATAAACATTTTGAAAAAGCGTTAAAAAATATTGTTCATTTGTACCGGTGGTCTATGGTTGCAACAGCAGGTCTACGGTTCGGACGGAAGGACGGCGCCTTGAAGAAACCCAGAAGATCAAATCCGGGCGGTTTAGATAATGGATTATTGCATCTGAACCTTAATCCTATACACCTACCCTCACCATCTCACCCTTCCAAAATCCCCAGGACCTCCCCAACATTTGATAAATCTTCAAACAACCAATCCGGATTATGGTTTTCCAGTTCTGAATAAGAAAAGGATCCTGTGGCAACAGCCATTACTTTTGCGCCATGCACATGGGCGCACTCTATATCCATAGGAGTATCGCCTATCACGATCGCCTGGGTCGGATCCGAAGCAACACCATTGCCATTGCAGCGCTCCATGGCAAAAGGCAGGAGTTTATTGCGGTCAGGAGAATCATCGCCAAAAGCACCGAAAGGAAAAAAATCATAAAGATTAAAATAACCAAGCTTGGTTTTCGCGCCTTGCTGCCAATTTCCTGTCAGGAGCCCGGTTGCAACATTGTCTGTTTGGGTTAGTTTTTGCAATATTTCCAGGATTCCCGGAAATAGGTTTTTCCCCGGTAAATCCATTTGAATGCATTCTGCCAATAATTCAAAATACCTCTCTTTGAAGCGATTCTTATCCTTTTCATCCGAAATTATTCCTTTCGATGCAAGGGCTTCAGACAAAATCAGGGGATCGGTTCTGCCGCTTAAAACTACTTCTTTCAAACCGTCAGCAACACCATAGACTTCCTGGAAAGATTGCGTCATGGCTTTTCTTCCTGCTCCACCTGACATCATAATCGTACCGTCGATATCAAAAAGAATAATTCTCATCTTCATTAACCAGTTCCGTAAAATTATAGGTTTTATTTTTTTTCAATATACACAATCGTCATTGGGATTACCAATTTTCTGTATGTCTCTTAAGTAATCGGTAAATCTCTTGATTTTTTGATCTATCAAATTTACCTTCAGTTAATTCTGTCATTTCGAGGCAGCGTCGTGAGCGAAGTCGAACGGAGTTTACGACGAGAAATCTTTTGGGTTCATCAATCTAGCTGTTATATACAAGATTTCTCTCCTGCCAGGCGGGATCGAAATGACATTCTGGTAGTTCTTCAGAAGGTAATATTCCATAAATTTTAGAGGATCAAATGAAGTTTCACACAGAGTATCTTTGGTTTGAAACCAAAACCAGGAGAGAGTACATCAACATAACAGGAGAAGTTCAAGGGGCTGTAAAAAAGAGCGGGATTCAGGAAGGCATGGTTCTGGTTTCTGCCATGCATATTACGGCCGCAGTTTATGTTAACGATGCCGAATCCGGCTTAATTCAGGATATCGATGATTGGTTGGACAAATTAGCTCCGCAAGGTCCAAATTACCGGCATCATCGTACCGGGGAAGACAATGGAGATGCACATCTTAAAAATTTATTGTTGCATCATGAAGTGGTTATACCGGTTACCAATGGAAAATGTGATTTTGGCCCATGGCAGGAAGTGTATTACGCGGAGTTCGATGGCATGCGGCGAAAGCGGGTAATTATTAAGGTCATGGGCGAATGATCCGGCTGGATATGGAAACCTCTAATTTCTAACTTTGGAGTAATGATGAACCTACAAGAAATACAGACAGCGCTCAATGAAGCGGACATCGATGGATGGTTATGCTATGACTTTCACAACCAGGATCATCTATCTTACCGGGTCCTGGGATTAGATTTTGGCAATTTTACATCTCGAAGGTGGTTTTATTATATTCCTGCTAATGGAGAGCCTACAAGGCTTACGCATACTGTTGAGCCAAGAAAACTGGATTCTTTACCTGGCTCCCAAAGGTATTATCTTGCCTACGGACAATTGCATAAAGAACTTGAAAACATTTTGGGAAGTCCTAAAAAAGTTGCTATGCAATATTCACCATTAAATAACATTCCTTACATCTCCATGGCAGATGCAGGCACAGTGGAATTAGTGCGAAGTTTTGGTCATACAATTGTTTCGTCTGCCGATCTTGTCCAACTGTTTGAATCACGAATTGATGAAAAGGGATTTCAGTCTCATATTGATGCCGGCAAAATTGTCCTGGAAATTAAAGATCAAGCCTATGCAGAAATCGGTCGTGCCATTCGTGAAAGCCTCTCGTTGACGGAATATGAAATTCAGCAATTCATTGCAAATAAATTCGATGAGAATGGCTTAACCGATGACGGTCATCATCCTATCGTTGGCGTTAACGATCATCCCTGCAATCCTCATTTTGAGCCCACGAAAGAGAATAGCTACAATTTCAAAAAGGGCGATTGTGTTTTGATTGACCTGTGGGCAAAAAAGAAAGAACCCGGGTCTATTTATTTCGATGTTACCTGGTGTGGATTTATCGGTGAAGATCCACCGGCAAAATATCTTGAAATATTCGATGTCGTATCCAGAGCACGAGACGCGGCAGTTTCCTTTGTGAAAGATAAATTTGCCAAAGGCGATGATTGTTATGGCTGGCAAGTCGACGATGTTTGTCGAAATGTTATTAAGGATGCAGGATATGGACAATATTTCATCCACAGAACCGGGCATTCAATTGGAGAAGAAGTTCATGGTAATGGCGTTAATATCGACAACCTGGAAACCAAGGATGAACGGAAATTAATACCTGGCATCTGCTTTTCCATTGAACCGGGAATTTACCTGAAAGAAATAGCTGTGCGTTCGGAGATCAATGTTTTCATAACAATGGATGGTGACGTTGTCATTGAAGGAGAACCACAGAAAGAGCTCATTTTGGTTCGTTAAATATTCTCTATCTATATTAAAAAAGACTTACTCAATTAAACCTCCCCTGACCCTCTTTATCAAGGAGGAAAATTCCTCTACTGCTAAGTTTGCTAAGTGAAGGTTAATCGAGACTAACAAATTATTGTAGCAATATAGCTCAATTTCCAACCTATAACTCATTATTTTATCCCTTTTCCCCCCACCAATAAAAGTCATATGTGACTTCACAAAATAATACTTTGACATCTAACCTCATTGAATTTTATTAGGCTAGATAAATTCGAAAGTAGAATTATTATCCTTAAGAATTACCCCGATTTTCCGATTATTAAATAACAATATTAAGGAGGTAAATCCATGAGAATTTCAAGGGTATTATTAATTCTTTCTTTATGTTCACTTGTCGCTATTTTTCGATGCAGTAAAAATCCGGCTTCTTCCGAACCGACAATATCCATATCCACATTACTAGCCTTATTTGAACCTGGCCAGACAACTAAAAATGTTACAATTGGTAATAAGGGTGGTGGAGAATTAACCTGGAGCGCTATTGAAGCAACCGATATGCCCTGGTTAAGCATTTATCCAGACAGCGGCCAGGGCGGAGACCAGCTAACGATAACAATAAATCCTGCTAATTTGAATGGAGGAACACACAATGCATCCATCCAAATCACGTCAAATGGCGGCGATGAAAATTTGAGTGTTTCGGTTTTGATTTCCGAACTACTCATCACTCCGGATGTGATCAATTTCGAATCTTCGGAAACAAGCAAAGAATTGCAAATACAAAACCTTGGCGCTGGAAACTTATATTGGACGATCTCAACATTTTCCAATACTCCCTGGCTTTCACTTAGCTCATCATCCGGTAAAAACGCAGCAACTGTAACTTTAACCGTCGATCGAAGTTTTGCCAGTGGTACAAGGATTTCAGAATCATTACTCATAAACTCAACCGGCGGGAATCAAAATGTTTCGGTTTCCGCAACAAACTTGCCTAGTTCAATCGTTCTGGAAGAGTTTTCTGATGATTTATTAAACTGGGATATTTCCGATGCAACTGGATCACTCAATAACGGATTTTTAGAACTCACAGGTAATAATGTTAACAGTATTGGTCAAGCAGGCTTCGAATTGACTTCAACGAGAGCTGCACCCTGGACATATCGGGTTGCCTTTGGCCGAAAAAATGATTTTGAAACTGCCCAGAGCAGTATCGGAATGATAACTGATGACGACGGAACCATAATGATCATCGCGTTTCGTTTTGATGTGACCACTGACCCAGTTACTAATTGGATCGCAGCAGGTTTTGTTTATGATTCCAATACAGGCAATGGCGTTTGGGGCCATTTTGAAAATGGATTTGGCCATTCCACTCTTATTAAAACCAATCCTGGTGAAATTAATGATATTTCATGGGTGATGAAACCAAGCAAAGAAATAGAAATTTACGTGGATGGCAGTTTATTCTTCCAGACGAATGAGTTGCTTGCACTGGAGAGTACCATCAATGAAGAAATAACCACAGGGCTTGCCTATGTCTTCATTTGGGCAACTTATAATGTAACTACAATTGCCGATTGGGCATTAATTCGGGATGTTGATAGTCCTAGTAAAATTCATCTAGGTACCAGCTCTCTATCGGGTGAGAGACGGGCGATCATTGAATATGCCAGGAAGAAGGCAAACGATCAATTTATAAACGGATCATGGCAAAATATACCTTCTTTAAAAGAGGTCATTCAACAATTCAAGTAAATATAATTGCTCTAAACGAAGGTTATTATCGATATGTGATTGCCAAATGAGACATTTCATAGTCACTCTGTATTTTTCTATTCATTGTTTTATCATTTTTGGGCAAGCCTGTTACGCCCAGGAAGCCTGGATCTGGCAAAATCCATCTCCGCAGGGCAATTACTTAAGAGACATTCAGATTATCGATGATAGCACCGCTATAGCGGTTGGAACGTTATCCACAATAATAAAAACGATCGACTCCGGGAATTTTTGGGATGTTCAACATTATGCCGGAGGTTCTACAAATATTCTGTGGGGAGTTTACTTCGTTAATCATCAAATTGGCTGGGCAGTCGGTGGCACAATTCTAAACACTACCAATGGCGGTAAAGACTGGACACCTCAGATTCCGGGAGATTGGAACGGCTTTAGGGATATTTATTTTTTCGATAAAAATATCGGTTGGGCGGTTGGTGTAAATGGTATCATATACAAGACAATTGATGGTGGAGCAACTTGGCTTCCACAAGTAAGCGGAACCTCAAAGGATTTGTGGTCCGTTTATTTTATTGATTCCAGAACCGGTTGGGCTGTCGGTCATGACTTTACATCCGGGGAAACCGGAATTATCCTCAAAACCGGTAATGGCGGAATTAATTGGAATGCACAAAGCGATGAACTTCCTGTCTGGTTTAAATCCGTATATTTTGTCGACTCTATGAATGGTTGGGTTGTTGGATTTGATGGAGCAATTCTGCATACCAATAATGGTGGAACGAATTGGAATACCCAGAGCAATCAATCCTCGGCTAATCTATTTTCTGTATTTTTTTCAAACCAAAATGAAGGCTGGGCAATTGGGGCTAATGGAACGATTCTAAAAACTTTAGACAGCGGATCAAATTGGATTGGTAAACCAAGTGGGACAACCAATACGTTATTATCCGTTGCGTTTACGGAAAATACCGGTTATTCAGTCGGTCTTGACGGTACTATTCTTCAGTCAAACGATATGGGTAACAATTGGTCGAGTCGAACAACCGGGGTTACACCTTCGTTAAATTCAGTTTTCTTTATTAATGAGAATACTGGATGGGTTGCGGGTGAGAATGGTTCAATTTTGAAAACCGATGACGGAGGGGTAAACTGGATAGTTCAAAATAATCAAATCTCCAAAAGTCTGTTTTCAATTCATTTCACAGATGTTAACTCAGGATGTGCAGTTGGAGCAGATGGAACCATTTTAACTACGAATGATGGCGGCTCAACCTGGAACCTTCAATTTGGTGGCAACGAGCCTTATTTTTTGAAATCCGTTTATTTTTTTAATCCGGATATAGGTTGGGCGAGCGGCGGTGGTTTTGTAGAAGGAATTGGCGGGACTATTTTGAATACGACAGATAATGGTTTAAATTGGAACGCTAATACAAACGTGACAAATTACACCCTGGAATCAATTTCTTTTGTGAATGCGAATGTTGGCTGGTCCATCTCGGTGGATGGCACTATCATAAAAACAATTGATGGTGGGGTCAACTGGAACAAACAAACCAAGTTACCCATTGAAGGACGAACCATATTCTTTGTTAATGAAACAACAGGTTGGGCAGCTGGATTTTACTCAAATGAGAATCAATATTACAGTTCAATTTATAAAACCACTGATGGGGGTTTAACCTGGGATCTCCAATTCGACGATTTGATAACCTTGAAATCAGCCTATTTTATTAACTCCATGTCGGGGTGGGTTGTTGGCGAAGCCGGAGTTATCTTAAAAACTGCCGATGGCGGCGAAACCTGGGATAGGCAAGCGAGTGGAACCGAAAGAGGATTGGCATCAGTCTTTTTTATTGATGGCAAGCAGGGTTGGGTAATCGGAACTAGAGGAACAATTCTTAAAACTTCGACAGGAGGAGATGCAATAACCGGAATCTCAGAAACGTCAATAGAACAATCGATTCCTTCCAAATACTTTTTATCTCAAAACTACCCAAATCCATTTAATCCGGTCACAACGATAACCTATTTGATTCCGAAGTCAAGTTTTGTAAGTTTGAAAATCTACGATATTCTTGGCAGGAAAGTTGAGACACTAGTCAAAGAATTTCAATTTGAGGGGAAATTCTCAATACATTTTGATGCCGGTCAATTACCCAGTGGGATATATTTTTATCAATTACGGACAGGCGATTTTATAGATACAAAAAAGATGGTACTCATTGAATAGGTTTAAATACCCCCGAAAAACTTGATGGTTCCCTACCCTGCTTTCTTAAAGAAACTTACATCATTTGCATATAACTGCGCTTGATCAAGACTAATTTTCCGATCCTGTACAAATTTCATCAGACTTTGGTCCATGGATTGCATCCCAAATTGAATGCCAGTTTGAATAATAGATGGTATCTGATGGGTCTTTCCTTCGCGGATTAAATTTTTAGCAGCTGATGTAGCAAACATAATTTCCATGGCGGCAACCCGACTGTTGCCATCCATTGTTGGAATAAGTCTTTGAGAAACCACCCCCAATAAAGAATTAGCAAACTGGGCGCGAATTTGTGCTTGTTGTCCGGCCGGAAAAACATCTACAACACGGTTAACTGTCTCGGCCGCGCTATTTGTATGAAGAGTAGCAAAAACCAGGTGGCCCGTCTCGGCGGCGGTTAACGCCAATGAGATGGTTTCTAAATCTCTCATTTCACCAATTAGAATAACGTCGGGATCCTCCCGAAGTGCTGCACGTAAAGCATTTGCAAAAGAGTGTGTGTGCGGTCCGAGTTCCCGTTGGTTAATAAGACAATTCCGCCCATGGTAAACATATTCTATAGGATCTTCTACAGTGATGATATGGTAATATTTTTCGGTGTCTATCAAGTCAATCATTCCGGCTAGAGTGGTAGATTTTCCTGAACCGGTAGGTCCCGTAACTAAAACCAGACCTTCCTGTTCTCTTGCCAATTTGTAAACACCGGTTGGGCAGTTCAAATCTTGCAAAGTGCGAATTTTTTCCGGTATTATTCTAAAAGCGATGGACTTACCACGAAATTGATGATAAACATTGGTTCGGAACCTGGCAACACCTGGTAAAGCATAGGCGAAATCAAGTTCTTTATTTTTATCAAGATCCAGTTTCTGTTCATCATCCAAAAGTTCACTAATTAAAAAATCTGTTTGTTCAGCACTTACGATTTTCGCATCCACACGTTTTAAAGTACCATGGATTCGAAAAATAGGGGCACTCCCGGCGGCAATATGAATATCAGATGCATCTTTGCTTACCGCAAATTGCAGTAGAGTATTTAGCGTATTTTTATCCATTAAAACAACTAGCCATAAATTATGGAATGATATGTGGTGTTATAAAAATCAACAAATCGGTTTGCCTTTTCTCGTACTTTGTGTTTCTAAATAATTTTCCGAGAATAGGAATATCGCCAAGCAAGAAAACTTTACTTACGGTTTTGGTTAAACCTTCTTTAATCATACCACCAATTACCACAGTATCCCCGTCTTTTACAGTCACAACAGTACTTACTGACCGTTTCGAGGTGATAGGAGCGCTGTTTCCATCCACTGAAACTTGACCGGTAATCTCCTCAATGACAGGGTTTACATGCATAATAATTTCGTCGTTTTCAGTTACATGAGGAGTCACATTCAGTACTATAGCAACGTCTTTATAATTAAAGGTAACAATATCACCCTGGCCACCGACTCCCCGATTAATTTGGGGGATCGGGAAATTTGTACCGACGCTAATAGTAGCTGTCACATTGTCCATTGCTAATATTTTGGGATTGGAAATCAATTTTGATTCCGTATTTTCTTGTAAATAATTGAGTACAGCAGAAAACTGATCAGCACTTAAATGTCCCAGAGACCAATTACCTCTCTGTCTAACATCCGGGTTTATCGCGCTATAATCTCTGGTCTCACCGGAGGGAAGAAGTTCTTGGTATAACATTTTGGCCGAAATGGATTTATCCCAATCAATGCCTAGATTGCTTTTGTCAATGGGTGAAAGTTCAACTAGCTTGGCTTCAATTAATATCTGCGGTGCCGCGACATCCAATTTTGCGATGATGTCATCAATTTTTCGAATAACTCCGGGACTCTCGGTGACCACTAAAATACTGGATCTCTTTTTCTCTTTGGATTTAATGCCTGAACCTCCCCCTGTTAAAGAAGCAAGTGGGCCTTTCCCCTTATCATTATCTATACCCCCCTGACTTGCTTGTACAGAAGTAAAAAAGTCCGGAACCAGAACATGAATTTTAGCATCATCGGACACCATATCTTTGATTACACTTTTGAGATTTCCAGCATCTATATATTTGAGTCTATAAATCTTGGTTTGAGATTTGCTGGCAATAAATTGTTCTTTTAATTTTACTAAAATAACATTTCCATCCAATATATAATCATAACCATTGGCAAACAGTATGTTATCCAAAGCCTCCCTCAAAGTAACATTTCTCAAACTTATCGTGATATTGCCCGTCACATCAGAGCCTGCAACGATATTCACATTATTTTGTTGAGCCAATAGTCTAAGAATATTGGGTAAGTCGGCCTCACGATAATCCATAGAGATCTTTTTGTTATTATCTAACCCTCTTCTTTCAATTCGATCCTTTGCCGAAACATTTCTTATTGATGGCCGACTATTTGTGTTTTTTTCAATCGAAACAATCACATCATTGCCAAGATAGTTGATCGCATATTTCTTGATTTCAATAAAATCAATAATAATCTCAACAACCGAGGGATCATTTTTAGATTGACGCCCGAATACAGATTTTACCGGACCAAACTCAGGATTAATCTGTTCCTGATTAGAGACCCATACCGATTCTCTCAAATAGACTACCAATCTTTGATCATCCGGTAGCCATATACTGCCAAAAGGTACTTTGCGTATTGAAGTAATCCTACATTGAATTTCATTTTTCCAGACCGTATATGAAAGATCTATAATTTCGTTCTTTTGCCCAAATAGCAAAGAACTTTGTATAAGCAATAACAGCGTAATAATAATTGATTTTATTTTCATTTCATTCACCCAGTGTAAGAACAAACCTTTGACCATTTTTAAAACATACCACTGAATTTTTACGGACTTCAGATACAAGGAATCCATCCTTCTCCTCCCCAAGTTTATAAACTTCGTTATTGATGATAACGTGTGCCATTTCATCTCTCCAGGCTATGGCTTTTAATACAAAGGGAGTTGAGCCTTGCAATGAATCAATTAACTCCGGCCTAAATGAGCCTAGAAACGGATCATTATTCCAATTACTAATCTTTGACAAATCCATAGAAGTAAACTTAACTTTCCTTGTAGTTTTTTGTCTCGATTTATTCCCTGTGTCAGATATTTGGTCGTTGTCTACAGGTTTTCTTAAATCTTGCTTTGATTTTACCTGGATTTCTTCATCGTCGGATTTTAAAATGAAGATATCGAAACCAAAATAACTGACTGCAATACCCAAAAAAATGAGTAGTCTTTTTTCGCTTTTTTTCATTATTGCTTAAACCTCATTATCATTTCTTATGGAACTAGAGTAATTGGCTGTTACCTTTTTACTTTTCTCTTCATTCAGAAGGTAAAGAAAGCATTTGACGTTAATATCGATTTTGGGATAAATAACCGGGTTTGCGGTCAACTCAAATCCATCCGGTGCAAAAGCGAATGGTAAATTTTCAACGTCGGAAATAAATTTCCCAATATTCTTGTACCTTCCAGTCATTTGTATCGAAATAGGTAGTTTAACCAACGGTTTGCCTTCCGAATGCAGGCTTTTTACTTCGAAAAGAACATCATAATTCGGCGTCATAGATTCAATTTCGAGCTTGTGAGAATTTCCATATTTCAGCAGCTCTCTAGCTATAATGGGCATGTCTTCTAAATAATAGATCTTTTTTTCAATTTCCTTAATGTCAACTTTTATCTGGGCAACGATATTTGATATTTTTTCAACTTGTTCTACTGTTAGGATAGATGCTTTTATTTTACTACCCCATTGATCTATTTCATTAACCGACAGGCTGATTTGCCGTCTCAGGGGAATGAAATACAGAAATAACCAAACGGCAAGAATGGCAATAACAACTACAGCTGCAATGGCATATTTTTGAAAGAATGCACTTTGTATACTTTTTTCTAAGTTTTCTGTTGGTTTTTTTTCCATTTTAATAATTTTTTTTCCATTTTAATAATTATTATTTTCCAATGACTGCTTCAATCTTAAAGCTTAATTCATCTTCTCTTTGATTGTAATTTTGACTTTCCAGTTTAACAGATTCAAATAACCCGGTTTTACTAAGGTTTAGCATATAATCTGCAATATTAATTCCGGCGTCTGGCCCTGGGTTTAATGTAACACCCGATAATAAAAGGACTTTATCCATATTGTCAGCGTTATCAGATTTTTTGGATTTACTATTTTTAGATTTTTTGCTTGCCCTGTTTCTCTTCGAATTTTGGATTTCAACGTTTGAAACGGATTCCTCCAGAACCATAGATCGTAAAGCCATTCCCTTGGGAACTAAATTTGCGACAGCTTGCATAATTGTGGGAAGTGGATTTTCCAATATTAATTCTTCGCTGTAAATATTTTTTTTATTTAAAAGATTTACTTGTTCAATTCTTAAGGCATCATGTTCCCTTTTGAGAGGTTCTAATCTCTTAAATTGAGTTTGTAACATTTCATATTCGGATTGATAATTCTTTGAGTTGAGTTGAGCGAACACCGAAAAAAGTCCTAATAAAATAAATCCAAATATAACACCATAGATTGAGGCTTTTTTAATCAGGAATAATTTTTGTAATTTCTTGATGTATGGCGGTAATAAATTGAGGCTTTTATCATTGTCTATTGCAAGACTATAAGGCAAAGCCAATTCGAGGAATCTATCCCGAAAAGTGCTAATATCCAACTCTGAAAATTCATCCGCCATTTCAGCTGAAGGAGTCAGAGTATTAATTTCCCCTTCAACAAATTCTGACATGAATGATGAAAAATTTTTAAGATTTGAACTGCCACCAAGCAAGAAAACCCAATCTAAGTTTGGTGCTGAAAAATGTTCTTTATAGTAATCAATTGATCGACGAACCTCATTGCCGAGCCTTTCTAAAATTGGTCGGATCAAAACTGAAAATTCTTTTACCGGGACATTATCTGCCGTTACGTCCTCTAAATCATTTTGTGGAAATCCAAACGTGCGTTTTAATTCCTCAGCTTTTGCCGCATCTAGTTGATAAGGTTTTCCATGATAAAAGATAGTACTCATTAAAGCTTCTGTTATATCCTTCCCTCCAGTTTGAAATTCTCGAAAGAACTCCAAAACCCCATTATTTATAAAGGCGATTATGGTAGTTTTTGTGCCAATATCAATAAGAGCAACACAATGCTTCGAATCAAATTCTACTGAGTCTTTGTAAAGTTTCCAGAGTGATATTGGCAATGGCGTTACTTTGAATGGAGTGATTTTTCTTGCGAGGAAAGCAGAAGCCATGGATATAACAACATCTTCGGCACAGCCAACAGCAAGTAGCTGATGTTTATCTTCTTTTCTATCTTTTTCATTCAAATCAATGAAATCAATGATTGCATTTTCTTCTTCCAGGTTCATATCCTTTTTAGCTGACCAGATAACAGCGGCAACTATCATCTGCTTTTTCATGCTAGGAAGGGAAATCTGTTTCATCCCTACTTTGGGACCATAAACATTCCACGCAAAGCGAGCTTTGGGGAAGGCAGAAAAAAGTTTCATTTCGTCAATTATTAGGTCGACAACTTCATTCTCACTGGCATTTTTATTCAAAGTATTTGCATGTATGCCAAATGCTAGTACTATATTTCGGTTCCCCAATTTCTTAACCACGACATACTTAATGTTTTGTTTGCCTATATCTAATCCAATTTGAATCTTTTCTTGCGCTCCAATCCATAAAAATTTTTTACTTACTATAGTTGATTGATAATTCTGATCATCTATGTTGCGCGTTATGTCGATTTGCTCCAAATCCTCGTCTTCATTTGACATTTCCTGTTTAGCTCGATTCTCATTGGAAAGAATACCGGTTTCAGTCGAGAATTGATATTTCTGTTTCTGGTTGTCAGTTTTAGCTATATCGTCGTCATTGGAAACTAACCCTAAGAATTCGTCTTTCAAGGCTTTACTAAAAGTTTCAGAAGAATCTTCTTCATCCTCTGACAAGGATTTTGTTGCAGCAACAATGCTTGATCCTACCCAACTGTTTTGAGCATTAATTGCCTTATTATCTTGATCTTCCGGTTCATCGAGCGAATAATTCATTAAAAATGAAAGATCAGTAAGATCTAACAAATCCATATCCGGTAATAAATCAACTGATTCAGTCTCTTTTTTATTTTCCTTTTGCTGAAATTTTAAAAGTCTATTTTCAGACATATTTTCAAATTGAAAAAATAAATTAATAGTTTTCTGATAATGTAGTTTACACTATTAAATTTCGACTATATTCATGTTTTTCTTTATTAATAATTATTCTGTTACACAAATTCGTACTTTATAACAATATTCTTAAGTCAATTGGATTTCGATTACACTTAGTTTAAAGCAAATGAAGCGAATGTAAATAGACGAATTTGAAAAATAAATGGATAATGGCGAGGATTTCGCCACGCAAATTATGGTGAGTATGTAAATAGGTAGAACTTAGATTATTTCAAAATAGATTTGCTAAAGCGGCTTCTTTAATTCCTCTTTGAGCATTTTTCCAGGTTTGAAATGAGTCTTCCTCCTGGGGGGAACATAAACAATTTCACCTGTTTTAGGATTACGAGCTTTGGGTTTTGCTTTGGTTGTTTTTACTTCGAAAACTCCGAAGTCACGAATCTCGATCCTTACTTCCGGGTCAGCCTCTGCCATAACTTCTCGCAAGATTGTAAATAATGCAGACACCACTTTTTCCGCTAATGGAAATTTTTCATCCACTTCCCGGGCAACTCGCTTAGCGATATCCCTCTTTGTTATGGTAGTCTTCATCGCCTCGAAACCTCCATATTGTTCCTTAATTATTTTATTATTAAGGAATTAACGAAAGAATAAAAAGAAAAGCAAGGAAAAAAAACAAAAAGATTTCTTATTTTGTTTTTTCTTTTTATTAATAAACCTGGATAATTCATGAATCAGCTTTTAAGCTTAAAATTTCCTTATGTAAGGAAGAATCTATTTCCATAAAAAGTAAATAGTAAAATTGTAAGTATAAATTAGTTGCAAAATAGATCCCTCCGGGACGAAAGTAATAAGGTTTATGAATAGATCATGATAATTGATATTAAGAATTAAACTTCTACAATTGGTAATTCTTTAAATTGGACTAAGCTATAAACCGTCGGAATAAGAATTAATGTAAGCATTGTGGAAAGAGCCAACCCCCCAATTACGGCAATAGCCATGGGAGCTCTTAATTCTGAACCTTCCCCAAATCCTATAGCCATGGGTAGTAAAGCCAAGATTGTCGTTGTGGTTGTCATCAAAATCGGCCGCAAACGAACTTCACAGGCTTCTTTAATTGCATCCGTTTTTGCCAGCCCTTTAGTTCTTCGCAAGTTGTTAATATAATCCACTAAAATGATAGCATTGTTTACCACTATACCGGCAAGCATTATAACACCTATGAGTACTACAACACTAATGGTAGTATTCGTTAGAAGAAGGATTAGTATCACACCAATTAACCCAAAAGGAATTGTAAACATGATCACAAACGGATGCAGCAACGACTCAAATTGGGAGGCCATTACCAGGTAGACTAGAAAAATAGCCAGGAGAATAGCAAAACGCATACTGTCAAACGAAACTGACATTTCCTTATTTTGACCTCCGATAGAAATAGTGAATTGTTCGGGTAAAGTCATTGAATCAATTATGTTTTGAATTTCATCTGCGGCAGAGCTTAAATCCAGATTTTCCAGATTTGCAAAAACCAGTGCCACACGTTCCTGATCTATACGGCGGATTTCGCTGGGACCCTTTTCCACATTGATCGCCGCAATTGAATAGAGTGGAACATTTACATTATCAGTTGGATTAATGATAAGTCTTCTTAATGCATCCAATGTGTTTCGATCATTTTCTTGTGCTCTTACTCGGACATCGATTCGACGGTCTAAGCGTGAAAATTCCGTAGCAATTGTTCCCTGCACTTGATCGCGAATAAGTTGTGCTACACTAGCCACATCTGTTCCAAGAGATGCAAGTCTCTCCCTATTAAAAGCAATTTGAATTTCTGGATTTCCGCCTTCTAAGGAAGTTTTCACATCGACGAGACCAGGAATTTTTCGCATTCTTTCAGCCAGATCTTTTGAAATGTCCTCAAGAGCCTTTAGATTGTAACCTTTTATTTCGATTTCAATTGGGGCTTTAAAGCTAAAAAACGTCGGACGGCTAAATTTTACATCCAAGCCAGGAAAATCCTGCCATAATTTCCGTAAATTATTTATTACTGCTTCTTCGGTTTCTCGAGAGCTCCCCTCTATTAACCTAATGTATAATTCCCCGATATTTTCACGTTCTTGTCCGGCAGATGCAGCTTGTTTTGAGGTGGCTCCTGATGTTAAAAAGATCTCTTGGATATTTTCATCCTGTTTGGCAATCGCACTCATATTCGTCATGAGTTCATCAGTTTCTTCTAATGGCGTCCCGCTGGATAACTTTATTTCAGCCATAAATTCACCCTGGCTTATTTCAGGAATTAATTCCGATCCAATGAAACGATAACCTATCAAAGTGAGAGCCATTAATCCAAAAGCTAGCGAAATAACTACTAACCGATGATTTAGAGACCAATGCAAAACCCCTGGATAAGCATTGAATATCCTGTTGAAAAATAGATCAAACAACCAGAAAATTGGAGTCAAAATCAAATTTAATACTCGGCCAATCCAAATAAATATTGTTTTGACCGTCCTTGAAATAATAGCCAAAAATGACTCTACCAAACCGATTATTTTTTTTGAAATGTCAGTTTGAGTTATAGGAATTTCTTCTAATTCTTCAGAGGAGCCTCTTAGGCTGGATAGCATAGGAATTAAGGTTAATGCTACAAAAAGGGATGCCATCAAAGAAAATGTCACAGTCAAAGCCTGGTCAGCAAAAAGTTTTCCTGCAATTCCTTCCACAAAAATGATTGGGACAAACACAAATATAGTCGTAAGAGTACTGGCAATAACCGCTTTGCCTACCTCAGTAGTGCCTTTAAGCGCTGCTTCAGGAGGGGAATCACCTTTTTTCTTATATCGATCAATAGATTCTAGAACAACGATAGCATTATCCACAAGCATTCCTATTCCGAGTGCAAGTCCGCCCAACGACATAATATTTAAGGAAACATTCGATAAGAACATTAAAAAGAAGGTTACCACGACAGAAATAGGAATAGCTAAACTGATTATAGAAGTACTTAAAACATCCTTTAAAAAGTAGAACAAGACAATCATAGCTAATATGCCACCAATAATTGCAGACAACAACACATCGTCGATTGATTGTTTAATGAATCTTGATTGATCAGTAATTATTTCCAGTTTTAAATTGGATCTGCTCCTAGATAAGTTTTCAGACAAACTAGCAATTTTTTCTTTAACCATTTTTGCTACTTTAACTGTGTTTGCATCTGCTTCCTTAAAAATTTCTATTTGCACGCACTCAAGGCCGCTAATCCGTGTAATTATTTTTCTTTCTTTAAAGCTTTTATACGCACTGCCAATATCTTTTAGAAGTATATTCGCTCCTTCAACACGCCTTACTATAATTTCGTTGATTTCCTCAACTGTTCGGAATTGATTTATTGTCCGTACAATGTATTCCATATCCCCTTCTGTTAGTGTTCCACCGGTTAAATTGATATTTTCTTGTGCTAATCTATTTGATACTAGAGAAATGGGAATATTTAAATTGGACATTCTATTTTGATTGATTTCAATATGAATCTCTTCCTCTAATCCTCCAATAATTTGAACTGAAGCTACACCCTCAAGACTTTCTAAATCTTGTTTAATACTTTTTTCAGCAAACAAACGCATAGAGATTAAGTTTTGGTCTCCGAATAAGCCAATTCGCAATATAGGCTCTAACGCAGGATCGTACCGAAGTAAAATAGGCTGTTCGGCATCATTGGGTAGATTTAATAGATCGAGCTTTTCTCTTACATCTAACGATGCAAAATCCATATTGGTATCCCAATCGAATTCTACGATTACATCTGAAACTCCTGGTCGAGAAATAGAACTTACCCGCACAACACCATTAATAACACCGACACTTTCTTCAATGGGTCTGGAAATCAGGTTTTCAATTTCAGCCGGAGCTGTTCCAGTATATTCAGTCCGCACAGTAATTGTTGGGTAAGATATATCAGGTAATAAATCCAGCGCAAGACGGTCGAAGGCAATCATACCGAAGACGACTGAGGCCAAAAAAATCATCGACACAGTGACTTTACGATTAATGGAAAACGAAACAATTCGCATCTATAGCGCCTTTATCATTCTCAAATTATTAAAAACAGATTTAGAGCCGGATTCTTATACTCTTTGGAAAACCCTTACAAAGCTATTCTTTAAATCATCCATTAATGAATACAATGTTGGTAAAATGATTAAAGTAAGGAAAGTGGAAGTTGTAAGACCTCCAAAAATAGCCAATCCAATCGGAGCCCATTGACCGGATCGGCCTTCAATCGGACCAAATATGGACGGAAGAAACATAGGTATGATCAAAGGGAGTAAACCCAAATTAGTTGTTGCTACTGTCATCAAAATGGGGCGAATTCTATCAACCCCACCTCTTATAATTGCATCTCGGCGATTTTTACCGCTTTTGCGCAACCTGGTAATATGATCGATCAAAATAATTCCATTATTAACAACGAGACCGCAAACAACCAAAATTCCCAAGTATGAATAACTGCTGAGATTCGTATCAGTTAGCCAGAAGATCAGGAATACACCGATGATTGCAAACACTACGGAAGTGATAATTGTGAATGGGTGAATGAGCGACTCAAAAAGCGCTGCCATTACCATGAGGATAAGAAGCAATGCTAAAATTATCGCAAAAACCGAAACACTTTCAGATTCACGCCACCGTCTAAAATTCTGGCCAAAACTCCAGGAATACCCAGGCGGTAATTCAAGCCCGGATAGTCTTTCAGTCACTTCCTGGGTTGCTGTAAATATCCCGCGTCCGGTTAACTCTGCGGTGATACTAAGCGTGGTTCTCCGGTTTTCTCTTTCGATATTCTCCGGCCCTTTTCTGATTCCCATATCTACCATAGTATAAAGGGGTACCATATCGTTTGATGGGTTCTCCACAGAAAGATTACGGAGTTTTTCAATACCGGTCCGATCTTCTTCATTCAATGTTAATTCAATATCAACTTCTCGGTCGGCTGTTTTGTATCGGCTAACACCTCTTCTGGAAAGGGCGGATTGAATGCTGTTAGCAACTCTCTGAGAAGATAATCCAACCTGGTTTACACGCGATCTATTAACAACGATCTGGATTTCTTCTTGTCCGCTTTCATAACTTGTCTCAAGATTTTTCAAACCCTGTACATCAGCAAGTTGAGCCATGACTTCATCAGCAATCAAGGTTAACACTTCCAGGTTATCACCCTTGAGATCAATATTCAATGAAGAGCCGCCGGAAGCCATATGCATTGACCTGCTTTGTCGAAATGTAACGCCGGGCAATTTTGGAAAAACCTGCCGAACACTATCCATAATATCCATTGATGATAAGCTTGTCTTTGGATCCTCATTTAAATAAACTGTTAAACGTGCTCTGCCTCCACGGTTATCCCGACCTCTGCCATAATTTGAACTAATTGCTTTAATATCCAATTTTTCCTTTCTGTCAAGCAAGTCAGTTTCTATCCCAGCAAACATATTTTGAATTTGAGCTACTTTATAAGAAGAAGGAACATCTACTCTAAAATCCAGACGACGTGTTGGAGTTCGACCTTGGAATTCTCGATCAATCATTCCGTGTATTTTAAAAGCAAAAATAAATACAAGGACGGCAGCTCCTAAAGTAATCATACGGTGATTGAGAGTCCATCCCAATATCTTTGAATAAATTACTCCGAGCTTGACCATCTGCTCACTTTTGGGTTTCTCTTTGCCTACAAATAATTTTGAACACATAAGAGGAACAAGAGTCACGGCAATTACCATCGATGAAAAGAGGATGCTGCAAATAACGAGACCGAAATCGTTCATAGTTCGTGACATCCAACCGCCTTCCAGCATCAGTAAGGGTAGAAAAACAATCATGGAAGTAGCAGTTGCTGCAACTACCGGCATTCCCACTTCCTTACTACCAATGATTGCCGCCTGGCGTGCAGACAGCCCTTCTTCTTGTTTGTGACGAAAAATATTTTCCACAACAACAATAGCAGGATCGACTAACATACCAATCGCATACACCATGCCCATCATAGAAACTAAATTAAGTGTAATTGGGGAGCTGATTGGTTTTAAACGCAATAGGTACATGACAAACAATGCAAACAATATGGATATCGGAATGGCGGTAGCGATAATGATTGTACTTCGTACTTTTCGCAGAAAAACATAGAGAACCAGGATGGCTAATATCGCCCCAATGATGCCAGAATTTCTGAGGGAGTTAAGGCTATTGGTAATCTCTTGCGATTGATCGCGATATATGAGGACGTTTAAATCAGAAAACCGGGTATCATTTTTAAGATCATTTAACATTATTTTTATTTTATCACAAACCTCAACAACGTTGGCGCTGGATGTTTTATAAATGCTTAAACTGATGGCATCTTTGCCATTTAGACGCTGAAATCGCGTTTTCTCAGGTGCATCATACCGGACAGTTGCAACATCCTCGAGATAAAGATTAGTACCTGTAATTGGCACTCTTTTAATCTCATCAATAGATTTAAATTCTCCAATAACTCGCAAATTATATTTTTTCCCTGCATCAAAAATATAACCTGCAGAGAGGTTTAGATTATTGCTACGCAGACTTTGCAACAAATTAAATGAATCAATATTATGGGAACGTAATAACTCTTGATCCATTTCCACCAATACTTTTTTCTGGTCGATCCCTCTTAAATCTACATTGCCTACGCCATCTATTCTTTGTAAGCGAGGAACGATCTGATATTCGACTAAATCATGCAATTTATCCTTAGATTTATCCCAGGATACGGTGAAAGTTAATGTTGGAATGTCTGTGGATTGCCAACGTCTGATCTGAATCCGATCGACGTCAGACGGTAATTTCGACCATACCAAATCGATTCGGTTCCGTACTTCCATGGCGGCTAAATCCATATCAACTCCGTCTTCAAACTCCAGACTGACATTAGCATTACTCGCTGAAGACCTTGATGTTAATCTTTCCAAGCGACTGATAGAACTTAATACATCCTCAACATGAACTGTAATCATCTCCTGAACTTCCTCCGGAGATGAAGAGCGATATGGGACTGAAACATTTAATCTGGATGAAGATATTTCGGGTAAGAATGTAAGAGGAAGTTTTCTAAGAGAAATTATTCCCATCACACAAATACAGATCATTATAGTAAGTGTTGTAACGGGATTCTTTATTGAAAATTCTGAAAGATGCATAAACAAATACCTCAGTTATTAATCTTTTACTGTTATTGCCTTCTACTCTGCATGTACTTCTGGAAAAATTCAAACTGCTTCTCTGTATTATTTGCAAATTCAGGATCTTCTTTAATTATTTTATCATATTCTTCTTTAACCTGGGGATTCGCAAGTAATCTTTCTTTAATACGCTTCAGCATTTCCGGCGTTGGCTGAAATCCACCTCTATCTCCTCTTCTTCCGCCTCCTCTCATACCTTGTTGCTGTCTTTCCCCACCTTCTCGTTGTCCATTCTCCTCTCCTCCTCTATGGCCCATGCGTTCAGAATTTCCGTCTGGACTAGTCCTATCTGTATCTGTTCCATTATCTGACATATCAACTTGCATTGAAGTAGAAGTGCCTACTATACGAACACTGGAACCATCACGAAGGCCTTCATGTCCGACTGAAATGACCCATTCATCAGGTTGAACTCCTTCAAGTATTTCTATCCTATCTCCTTCGGTAAATCCTATATTTACGTCTCGCATAACAGCCGAACCATTTTCAAACACGAAGACCCGATCCGTTTCGCTTTCTAAAACCAACGACTTCTTTGGAATCGTGGTTGCGTTATTATGCGTATCTGTCAGTAAAAAAACAGATACAAACATACCTGGCAACAAACCTGAAGACTTTCTCGCAATCTCGACTGTAACCTTAACCGTCCCACTATTTGGATCAACCACCGGATTGATCATTTGAACTTTCCCGGAAAATTCTTGATCCGATAAAGCTTCCACAGTTATTTTTGCAAATTGATTTGGGCGGATGTTTGATATTTCCCTTTCCGGAATAAATATCTTGGCTAATAATAAGTCATAATCAGCAATTGAGCAAACAATTCGATTTGTAGTAATATAATCCCCCAATTCTAGCGACCGTATTGTAATCACACCATTTATTGGAGCGGTAATTGAAGTATATTCCCATTGCAGCCTCGCGCTTTGAAATTGAGATTCCAATGTTTCATATTGAAATTTAGCATCATCGTAAGTTTCTTTACTTATCAGGCTTTTTTCAAACATTTCTTTCGATCGATCGAAAAGACGCAGTGTATTTTCTGCCCGGGATTTAGCTAATTCCATGCTTAATTTTAATTCACGGTCATCCAATTTAACAAGCTGGTCTCCTTTTTTAACAACTGCTCCTTCTTCAAAATAATAGTCTTTGACAATTCCGCTAACTCGGGCGATTACATTGACAGTCCTTTGAGCCTCTAAGGTTGTATTGGTTAAGATGAATGTAGATATGGTTTCGGATTTGACTGTATCCACTTTGACTGGGAGAGACCCTGTTTGAGATCCGGCAAAAGATCCTCGCCTACGGTCAAACTGACCTTGAGATTGTTCATCTCCTCCACAACCGGTTAAGTATAGTGAAGAAATAATGAATAGTATATTTATAATTGATCGCATAATACTTGTTAACAACTGTTCCTCCGCACAAAATAATTAATAAAATTCACAAATTTAATGACGGATCAAGGTAGTTCCTTGAAATAATAATTGCAATACAAATGAACGAAATAAATCGTTCAAATTATTGTTTACTGAGAATCAAAAATACACTAGGCGGGGAAGAATTATCTAAATAACAGGTTCCTTAATTTGGATCTTTATGCTCTTTTAATTTAGTTATCGAAACCACACCTATACCAATTATTGCAACATAAAGTATTATCACGATGGTTTCAGGAGAATGCTTAAATAAAGTTTCATAAAGAATACCCAATAATCCTACAATAAAGTAGATGCTGCCACGAACCTTATATTTACCATAACTCATATTCTACTGAATTAGGGTATTTCAAGAAATCTGTGACTAACAGTAGCTTTCGTCTGATTGGATCGGTTATAAATATAAATTTTAGCAACATCACCAGATTCCAATCGCTCGAGACTATTCCAAAAATTCTCTTCATCAGTAATTTCATCATTATTAATCTTTAAAATTACATCGTTTACAAATAAACCTGCCTGGGAAGCGTTGCTAAAACGACTTACATTAACCACCAATACTCCTTTAACATTGCTTAAACCCAATTCCCTGGCTTGTTTTCTTTTTAATGTTTGTACTCGTAATCCTAATAATTTTGGTTCTTCTTCCGATTCATCCGGGACATAATAACTAACTTGTTTTTCACTGTTTTGTCTTTCCTCTAATAGTACTGAAATATTTCTTCTTTGCCCATCCCGAATTACAATGATATCTACTTGCGTACCCGGTTTTTTTTGGGCAATTATGGATTGTACCTGGTTCGTCCGTACGATTTCAACGCCATCGACATCAACTAAAATATCTTCAGATTTTACTCCTGCATCATCCGCAGGGCTATCTTTTAGCACAGCATCAATAAAAATCCCAACCGGCCTCTCTAACCCGTAAGCTTTGGCTTTTTTTTGATCCATTGGTTGCATCAATATACCTAAATACGCCCTGGCCACCCGACCTTTTGTAATTAGATCTTCCATAATCGTTTTGGCTAAATTAATCGGGATCGCAAAACCATACCCCTCATAGAATCCTGTTCTGGTTGCAATAGCCGTGTTCACTCCAATTACTTCTCCCTGTAAGTTTACCATTGCCCCGCCGCTATTTCCCGGGTTGATTACAGCATCAGTTTGAATGAAATTTTCGATTCCCCAACTGTCCTGTATGATATTCATATTTCGGCCGATTGCGCTAATGATACCGGCTGTTACTGTAAATCGAAGCTCCAATGGGTTTCCGATAGCCATTACCCATTCTCCAACCTGAAGATTATCTGAATTGCCCAATTGAGCTACCGGCAGATTATCACCCTTAATTTTGATTACCGCTACTTCGGTAAGTGGATCAATACCTACTATTCTTCCCCTAAACTTCCTATTATCAGTTAAAGTAACTTCTAGGCGGGAAGCATCATCAACTACATGCGTATTAGTAAGTATATATCCTTTTTCATGCACAATTATTCCAGAGCCTGAACCCCTCATCGGAAATCGTTGAGGAGATCGGAAAGGATTTAACTTATCCTGAAAGAGGTCCCAAAGCTTGTTCTCATCTTCATGATACTTTTTCACATCTACTTTGGAAACCACTCTTTCAGTTTCAATACTAACTACGGCAGGCGTAACTCTTTTATTGATTTCGATAAAAGAATTGGCAAACGGACTATTTGCAGAAGTTGAAGGATAATTATTATTGTTTGTCTGAAATGAAAAATTCTCATCTACAAATGTTGTTTTGCTGCTCGCTTGTCCGGTTGGCGTTAATTCAAACTTGCTGGTAAATATCACACCAATAGCCACACCTAGGAATATCAGGCCAATATATATTAAATATTTATTTTCTTTTTTCATCATTTACCTTCCTATTGAAAAGGAGATTCTCAAATTCAAAACTATTTCTTCTTTCCCATCAATCATCCTGGCTTAAAAGAACCATGCGAATTAAATGAATTAGGGAGACCGCAGTGGCGGCTACATATGTCAATGCTGCTGCATTTAAAACTTTTTTAGCCATCGGAATTTCTTGCGGTGTCAAATAGCCGCCTGTTTTTAGAATTCGGATTGCCCGGGATGAAGCATCAAATTCAACAGGAAGAGTGATTAGTTGGAATAAAACGACACCTGAAAATAAAATGATTCCAGCTTGCAACAAAGGGCCAATTGACATGAACCATCCAATAAAAAATAATGGAAATGCCATCGTAGAACCGATATTTGCTGCCGGAAGAATTGCGTGCCGAAATTGTAAAGGCCCATAACCAACTTTATGTTGAATAGCATGGCTGATTTCGTGGGCGGCTACACTCAATGACGCAATCGAACTTCCATTATAATTTTCAGGAGAAAGGACTACTTTTTTAGTACGCGGATCATAATGATCTGAAAGTGTTCCTTTTCCCTGCTCTATACTTACATCGAATAGCTGATTATGCCGCGCAATGTCCTCTACGACAGCAGATCCCTTTCTGCCCCATGCGGACTGTACTTTTGAAAATTTCTTAAACGTCTTTCTGACTTTGAATTGTGCGTAAATTGCTAGAAGAAATGCTGGAATAAGTAAAATCATTGTTGAATCAAAAAAATAAAACATTTTACATCCTCATAAAAATAAAAACAAGTTAGAATCCTTTGATATATAAACGACGTCGATCAAAAAGGTTTCATTGCCAATTTGAATAGTCGATTAATTACGAATATAAATATACAGATACCGCGTGTTGTATTCCATCATTTTTAGTTAGCAAGCAAGGAATATTAGGAGTGAAAATCTATTGAAATTGGGAAATAAATAATGTGTCTGAAGATTAATCGATATTTTTTATCAAGGTTAAGCGATTGCCCCATTTTGGATCTGATTCATAATTGACATCATCCATAGATCGCTTAATAATATGCAACCCAAATCCACCGGTCCGTTTTTCCTCGGCGGCTTCAACTGCGTCGTAATCCTTATCCGGATCGTAATTAAACCCTTCGCCACGATCCATTAATGTAATCATGAATTTACTGCTATCGAATTTTACTACTATTTCAATGTATTTTTGAGAATCATAATTGTACGCATGCTCGATGATATTAACGCCTGCTTCGTAAACTGAAATCTTTATCCTCGAAATCTCAGTTTCATCAAACCCGGCTCTTTCAGCCATTGCCGTCACAAAATTAGTCATTTTGTATAGATGATCTTCCCGGCTATGTATTACGATATGATCGCTTTCGGGTTCTCTTAACTCTAATGAATCCTCATCAACCAGATCTTCAAAATTCATTCCATCGGATTTGACATCCACAGTTACTGTTGGTACTGAGGGGTTTTTAGAAATATCTAAAATCTCATCTACTGAAATTACATTATCCTCCTCAACATTTCGCGAACTCGTAATATCGAAAGGAAGGATATTTGATGAATCACCTTCAGCACCACCCTGTTTTCCTGAAAATTCGATCTCATTGTGGATGTCGTTGCTGTCCCCGGAATCATCAACTACACGCAAATAACTGAAAGGACTAAAAGTCATAAAATTCATTCGCGCCGATTCTGAGATATTTGCAAGTAATAAATCTCCACCACTTCTTCTCAGTAAAGAAGTAAATTCAATCAAGTTGGCAATAAGACTTGCATTTGGATATCTAACATTTTTAAGATCAAGGATTAGATGCGTTTTGTTGGCTCTGACCAAGTTTTCAAACGTTTGAGTGAGAAGCTGAATATCCTCCTTATAGTTAAACGAGTCATTCGGAATAATTCGAAAGACCCTGTTTTTACTATCGCAGCTTTCTATATGGATTTTGGCGTTAGGCACTTGTGTCAATTCATCATTTTGTTGCATGTTTAACTATCGGAAGATACCTCAAATTTAATTATAACAACTTATTATTATTTTAGAAACAATGCAAATTTGCCTATTTGATTAATCTGTTTTCAATTTGTTCTTTTCCTCCTCAACCAATACCCTTCTTAATACTTTTCCAATCATCGATTTTGGTAGTTCGTTGCGAAATTCTATTATTTTAGGGATTTTATATTTAGCAAGGTTTTGCCTGCAAAATTCCGTTATTTCTTCAACAGTTGCTTGTTCTCCTTGTTTAAGAATAATATATGCTTTTACAGTTTCACCTAGATAATCATCTGGCACTCCGGCAACGACGGCTTCTTTAATTTTTGGATGAGTAAATAAAACCTCCTCAATATCCCTTGGATAAATATTAAATCCACCGGCAATAATCATATCCTTTTTACGATCCACGATGTAAAAATAACCGTCCTCATCCATCTTTGCCATATCCCCGGTAAATAACCATCCGTCCCGTAATACATTAGCCGTTTCATCGGGTTTATTCCAGTATCCCTGCATCACCTGTGGACCAGAAACAGCAAGTTCACCGATATCCCCTACTTGTAATTCTTCCATAGTATTTGAATCAACAATTTTTGCTGAAGTTAATGGAATTGGAACCCCTATGGATCCTTCTTTCCTCAAACCATGCATCGGGTTGGAATGGGTTACAGGCGAAGTTTCAGAAAGACCATATCCTTCAACCAGGCGACCACCTGTAATTTGTTCGAATTCCTTTTGAACCTCAACGGGTAACGCAGCTCCGCCACTCATACATCCTTTAACGGATTTCAGATTATATTTTTTTACATTAGGGAAGCTGTTAATAGCAATGTACATTGTGGGTACACCTGGAAACATAGAGGCATTGTACTTTTGAATTGTGCTTAGCACTAATTTTACTTCAAAACGTGGAATTAAAATTGCATTCGATTTTGTAATAAGAGCATAATGAAGGCATGTGGTTAAACCATAACTATGGAAAAAAGGAAGCGCTGAAAGTATACTTTCTTTACCCTCAATGCAGTCTGTCGTCCATGAACGAATCTGGTAAACATTGGCGATCAAGTTTTTATGGGTCAAAACGGCACCTTTAGATAAACCAGTAGTTCCACCAGTGTAAAGGAACATTGCTGTATCATCAGGAGTAATTTGCTCCTCCGGAATAGCTCTCCAGTTTCTTTTCATCAATTCCTGGAAGAAGAATACATTCTCTTCAGGTTGAATCTTCACAAAATTCCCTTCTTTTTTAGCCTTTATCGGATAAAAGAATTTTAGCAAGCCCGGTAAGTATTCCTTAATACCTGTCACAATTACTTTTTTAATACTGGTCTCTGACCACACATTTTTGATTCGCTTGAATAAAATATCCAGCGTAACAATAATTTCTGCGCCGCTGTCATTCATCTGATGTTTGATTTCCCGCTCAACATAGAGTGGATTTGTAGGAATTACTATACCGCCCAATTTTAGAATGGCATAATGAACTATTGCATATTGCGGAATGTTCGGTAAATGGACGGCAACACGGGTGTTTTTACGAACACCAAGTTCAAAAAGAATTGAGGAAAACTGATCTACTAATTGCCGCAATTGTTCATAATTGATGGTCCTGCCATAAAATAAAAATGCCGGGTTCACTCCAAACTGACTGGCATTTTCAAGAAGAATTTTATAAAACGTGGTGTCCGGAACTTCGAATGTCTCGGGCACTCCTTCCTCATAATTTTTCAACCAAATTTTTTCCATGACTGGATAATTACCTTCTCAATTCAATCAATTCTTGGAAACAATTTTAATCAACGTTCCTCTTTCGAGTTTATCTTCTAACAGCATCCCATTTAACAAAGCAATTTTGTTTTGCATGTCGTCACTTATACTTAATTTTGTCAATTCCATTTTTAGACTTCCTTGCGTTTGAACTCTATGGAGCCTTATCCTCTCAGGTTTTACATTCAGGATTTTCGGGTCATTTACATGATTAAAATTTGTCATTGTCTTTTCAAATTCATCTGCAAATTTATTGAAATCCGCTTTTTTGCTCAAGCCATGAAAAATATAAACTTGTTGTGACTTTTGGATAAAATAGGATAGAATGCGTAAATTTGTTTGATCGGAAATAATATCGGATATTAACATCCTTGCAGGCATTCCATTTACTGTTCTGGGTTTATTTTCCACGACTGTCGCTTTTGAGTTCTGAATAAAATCTAGAGCAGCTGACCCAGGATCTGGTTGTTTTGCTAATGAAAACAGGATGAATGCATTCTGTGCTTTCGAAGTCATTTGTACTTGAGTAGGTAAATTATTCACATTCCAATCAAATGGAACAGGAAATTGGAATTTGAGAACTGGATGATAAAAGTTGTTATTTTCAACAAAGCCCTGCCTGGGATCCGGCCCATAGACAATGCCATCGATTTTCTTTAAATAAGCATCTCGGCCTGTGGAAAATTTTGTTCCCGGGTATTTTGCTTGCCATTCTTTGGCCATGTTCCTAACTGAAACAACACGATTTTCCGGTTCGGGGTGAGTAGACATCCAGGAAGGAATACCACTTCCGTCTTCTGGCCTCATCCTTTCCAGTGTATGAAAGAAATTAGCCATATGCAAAGCATCATACCCGGATTTCGTAGAATACTCAACCCCCAATTGATCTGATTGACGTTCATTATCCCGGCTAAATCGCAAAAAAAGTAATCCAACGCCAAAACCTGTTAAGTTTGAATATTTACTAAATGTTTCTGATAAAATTGAGCCAACACCAATACCAAATTGTGCAATTTGCTGACGTGTAATTTGTTTAGCCGTGTGCCGTGCAGTTATGTGGCCAATTTCATGCCCCATAACTCCTGCCATTTCCGCCTCGGAATTTAAGTGCGCCATAATTCCCCGGGTAAAATAAACATAGCCGCCAGGTACTGCAAAAGCGTTTAGAATTTCAGAATCAACTACTTTGAAATTGTACTGCAAATCCGGCAAATGAGAGTTTACAGCTAGTTTATTTCCAACTTCAGCTAAATAACCTTGTAAATTCGGATCATCGTAAATTCCGTATTGTTCAACGACTTGTTTGTCAGTGCTTTTACCAAGGGCTGCCTCATCTTTAGTTGAGATCAACATCAATTCTCGTTTTCCCGTAACAGGATTCACAGCACATGAGATGATGAATCCTAAAATGAATATTAACCAAAGAACTGAAATTGTTTGAATCTTTTTAGACATCTGTAATTCCTCTCCTTTTTTTTGTTTGCAAAATATTCTGAATAATTCATAGTCCACAAATGCAAAACACCTAACCTGGTTTAATTAATTTTATTACTTCATCATATCGAAAGCAATCAGTCGTATGATCATTGACCATTCCCACTGCCTGCATAAAGGCGTAACAAATTGTGGATCCGACAAACTTAAAACCTCTTTTCTTCATATCTTTACTCATTTCATCTGATTCTGCGGTTTTGGCCGGAATTTCTTTTAAGCTTTGCCAATGATTTATTTTCATTTTATGGTCTGTAAATTGCCAAATATACTTTTCAAAACTTCCGAATTCCTTTTGGATTTCTAAATAAGCTTGGGCGTTGGTCACGGCTGCACGAACCTTCAATTTATTCCGGATAATTCCAGCATCATTTAATAATTCATTGATTTTTTTTTGATCATAATTGGTTATTAAAGTCGCATCAAAATCATCGAATGCTTTTCTAAAGTTTTCACGCTTTCTTAAAATGGTTAACCAGCTCAATCCAGCTTGAAAACCGTCCAGGATCACCGCTTCAAAAAGCTTTTGATCATCATAAACAGGGACACCCCACTCACTATCATGATAATCGATATACAAAGGATCCGAAGAAACCCACTCACACCGATTTTTCATTACCGTAGTATTCGTTCGATTTTATTTTTCTTTTCTAAATAATTCCCAAACCCAGTATTACTGCTATAAAAATCAAGAAAATTGATACTATATATTGAATTCCCCTCATCGTTATTTTTTTCAGAAGCCTATTACCGATTGTTGCACCCAAAAAAGCTGATAGCACTGCAGCTAGTAATAAAAAGAAATGGCCTCTGATAATATCCAATGTATAGTGAGAGCTATAAACAAAAATCCTGGTGATGTCTACAAAACAAGCAATTAAGACGCCAGTGGCAATAAATGCTTCTTTAGATAGACCTAATTTAACAAGGAAAGCGCTTCTCAATGCGCCCTGGTGACCGGATATGCCGCCAAAAAATCCACTTAATGCTCCCCCTAGAAAAAGGAATTTTGGCTGAAAAGATATAGCGGAAAACCTGGGTAAAATTTCCAAAAAGCCAAATACCAACATCAAAATAGCGACCACTAATTTTATAGGCATAATTTGATGTTCAGCACCCAGGGCAGTATAAGTAAGAACCGGTTGTAATCCTGTTAGCCAGACCAATATTGTTGCACCTAAAAAACTGGTGAAAAATGCAGGTAATCCAAATTTTAACGCTACTGACTTATCAATAAATTTTCCAACCAGGCCCATTTTAAACAAGTTATTGATAAAGTGGACCAGGGCAGTCATTGCAATTGCCATATCGATTGGAAAAAATAAAGCAAACGCGGGAAGTAATATGGTACCTAATCCAAATCCAGATAAAAAAGTTAAACCCGATGCAATAAGTGCAACTAAGCAGATTAAGAGATATTCCATGAAGGATAATTTTCATTAATAACGGAAAACTAGATTATCAATACCACTTTGATTTAGATTCTTTCTAATCAGGCAATTGCCATCAAAGGAGTTATATAAAGTTAACTACCTGCTTCCGAGAGTCGTTTTACGTGGAGCCGCATTCTTTACATATTTGTCCAGCCATTGAGACATTTCCCATAGAGTATGCATGACTGATTCCCTGGCCCGATATCCGTGACTCTCATGGGGAAGCATTACCAACCTGGCTGTGGCTCCATGGCCTTTAAGTGCATTATAGTAGCGTATACTTTGAATCGGAAATGTCCCTGAATTATTATCCGCAACGCCGTGAATCAACAGAATCGGTTCATTGACTTTGTCCGCATGCATAAAAGGTGACATTTTAAAATATACGTCAGGTGCTTGCCAGAATGTCCTCTCTTCATTTTGGAAACCAAAAGGCGTAAACGTTCGATTGTATGCACCGCTTCTGGCTATGCCTGCTCTAAACAGATCAGAATGAGCCAATAAATTCGCAGTCATAAATGCACCATATGAGTGGCCGCTGATAGCCATCCGATCTCTATCACCGACTCCCCGGCGCACAACTTCTTCAATTGCAGCTTCCGCACTGCTTACCAATTGTTCAACAAATGTATCATTTGGCTCTTTATCTCCCTCTCCTACAATCGGCATACCCGGCCCGTCGAGAACAGCAAATCCCTGGGTAAGAAACAACAACGGCGAACTACTGGATATGCGCACAAACTGGTATGGTGAACCGGTAACCTGGCTCGCTGCAGCAGCGCTTTTAAATTCCCGAGGATAGGCCCACATCAGCATGGGTAAAGGACCATCACTTAATTTATATCCTGCAGGCAAATACAATGTACCTGATAATTGCACTCCATCTTTGCGTTCGTAGGTAATCAATTCTTTTTGAATATCAATCAATTGAGGGGCTGGATGGGGAAATTCGGTAATTTGTTGAATTTTATCATTTTTTAAATTACGGAGAAAGTAGTTTGGTGGATTGGTTTTGGATTCCCGGCGAGTGAGTAGCATAAGATTATTCACATCTAATATCTTCTCAACCCTCTCATAATATGGAGCTTTTGAACGCCACAACCGTTGTTTTCCCTTCGATTTTAAATTCATTCTATCCAGGAAGGGACGGTCCCCTTCAGGAGAAGCACCTGTTCCACTCAGAAAAATAGATTTATTATCTTTAGTTGTTTGAAGAACCGACGTTCCCCATTTGCTTGTTGTGGTTAACGGATTTCCCGGGTTGCTATAACGATCCTCATAAGAATAATCAAATATCAAATCGGGCTCATCATTTCGGAAGCCGGGTTTTACCAGCCATGTCCGCGCTAATCTGCTCCGCGGCCATCTTTCGGAAGCCAGGGCGATATCATCTGACCCCCAATAAATTCCTCTATACCTGAACTGTAACGAAATGAGATGTTCGGGTTTATCTTTAAAGGGCGCATTCAATGTAAACACCTTATCCCGGATATCCGCTTTTGCCTTTGCATTTCCACCATCCTGGGCTTCCACCCAATAAAGCATTGCCGAAGCATCCGCTCGCCAATTAATTGAGCGCGGTCCTGTAGTGACCGATCCCCTGCCAATAGGTACTTCCTCGGCAAGGGGAAGATCGACAACCTGGTGAATCAACTTGCCATCCAGGTCCAGGATTTCAACCCGCCTGGGGAATCGATAGACAGGTACAAGGTAAGAAAAGGGTCGATGTATTTTTTCTACCAATAAATATTTGCCATCCGGTGATGGTTGCACCCGGCTAATTAATCCCTTAGGCGGTAGTTCATTAACTTTGCCTTGCAACGAAACCAATACAATTTTTGCTGACAAATAGTATTCAAACAATTCCTTATCATACTGGTTTTTTAATAGATCCTGGTAAGTCCTGGCTGGCGCCGTTTTACCAATATTCTCATGCGTAATAGGTCCTCCGGGAACAGTAGGAACCGGGATTGGAGCGCCCCTGTTTTTATCTACTACTTTACAAACAATTGTTTTACTATCCGATAACCAATAAAGCGGGGCTCCATAAGCAGCGTTCAATGAATGCTTAATCAACCGCCTTGCTTTGCCGGAAGCAGTTTCGGCTACCCATAATTCAATATTTTTTTCTTTCGATATTGTAAAGGCAATGTGTTTGCTGTCCGGTGACCAGCGAATACTATTGATACGTGCCTCATCCGGCAGCCCATTAACCTCAATTTCATCCAGAGAATTTATATTTTTGAAAGTTAATTTTACTGTTGGTCTTGATCGACTGGGACCATTATTTCGAGGATTGATACGCAAACCGGCAATCCGTAATTCAGGCTGAGCCAATTCAGCAATAGATGGTAAATTATACCGCTCCATCAAAAGCATCCAGTCGCCATTTGGTGAAATACTGACTCCGGGGGTCGGTGGAGCATCCACCAAATCTGCTATAGCTTTGGGTGGCATTCGGTATTCTTGTCCTGACAACAATCCAACTGAGATGCATAAAACGGATACAATACAAACCACGTATTTTATTTTTGATTGGCCCAGTCTATAATTTAAATAACTCATTTTTGTTACCTCCACTTATTGGGTTATTAATTGATTTACTTTCAACATTTTTAATTTGGCAGGATCAAACTCCCGGATCAAGGCTCTGGCCAGTACCATAGCAGGATCAATAATCACTAAATGTTTGTCGGTACAATCATAAGCCAAAGGCAATTCCGTACACCCTAAAATTACAGCTTCCGCCCCTTTTGCGCTTAAAAAATCAATTGATTCAGAAAGTTTTTGTCGAGTGGATTCATCCACAGGATTTGATTTGGCTTTGATGCTGTAAATAGCGTCATGAATTTTTTCCAATGTCATTTCATCCGGTGGCACAATATTCAATCCATTTTGTGCCAGACAATCATCATAAATCCCGGATTCACGGGTTCCCAAAGTTGACAGAACTCCGACCTGATTAATTTCAGGATACTCTTCTTGTATAAACCTGGCAACTTCATCAATCATATGGACGATTTGCACTTTACTATTCTTTCGCTTAAGCCCATCCAGGATAACATTAAAAATTTTTGGAGCATGAGCTGTATTGCAAGGGATTCCGACAACGCTGGAGCCAATTTTTTCTAACTCCGATATTACGTCGGAAATTCCATATCCCGGGTTGATATCTGATTCCCCCAAAACAAAAGAGGATCTTTCGGCAATTTTTCCGGAAAAGGATAGCAGTGCGACTGGCAAATGCTCCTGGTCTGTTTCCGCAATTGTCTGATCGAATATTTTTGTGGCCAGATCAATTCCGGCGTAAGGTCCAACTCCTCCAACAATGCCAATAACGTTATTCATTTCTAAAATTTAAGCCCAGGTTTGTGTATGGTAGAACTAGTGGTGACGCAACAAATTACGTTTTCAAAAATGAATTGTCAAGAAAGAAATCAGAAAAAACCAGTAAAAATATTTTATTTTTGCAAAACCATGAACTATTGAGTCTTTAAGACAAAATATCAAAATATTTTTAAATATTGGAATTTAGAATTTAGAGATTCGGATTTCGAATTTCTACTCTTTGACGGGAATGGATTTTTAGCATACTAACGGGATTGAATCCAAATGATTTTTTCAGATATAGTTAATTATTGTAGTTTTATAAACGTAGTTGGGCTAAAAAATAGATCATGGGTAATAAATGTTGCACAAATTGTTTCTCAGAAATCGAAATAATAAATTTTATTGATTCCGAGAAAATCATAGGCGATTGTGATTATTGCAACAGCAATAATGTTAATTTTTGTGATGTCGTTGACGTAGGTAATTTTATTATGGAAGGTATTGAAAGACACTATGAAGATGCGGCAAATCAAGTTGGCTACGCCTCTTCTGAAGGTGGATATTTACTGCCAACCAAAGACATTGCTGATATTTTATTAGAAGATGAGAGCATATTCGGAGAGATCCTATTCAAAAGCAGCGTCATGAAAGATGGAATTAACCTCGTCCTATTCAGAGGGCCTGATATTTCTACAACTGACAATACTACTTTTAAAGACGCTTGGCTTATTTATAAAGAAAAAAAGACTCATCAAGTAATTGAAATAATGGTTAATACAGAGATTTTATAAGCCCCAACCAATCACTGGTGCGGACTCAAAAAAAGCTGTGTCGACAGGTCAACCGTTACGTTGCGGTTCAATAATAATGGGTTTTAACAAATGAGAACACCTCAATGGATTAAAAAATTAGGTGGTCACGCTGGAGAACTTTATGTTGCAGCAGAACTATCCAAACGTGGAATTCCCAATTCATTATTGCCAGAAAATTTTTCTGATGATGATATTCTCATTGGGAAAAAAGATGGAAAATTGCTTGGATATATTCAAGTGAAAGCTTGTCATCCTGATAGGTCAAAATCTTTCATATTAAGAGAAAATAACGAGTCTTGGGTTGATTCTGGTAATAACCAATATGTCGTTTTTGTATGGTTGGGGTCTCCTTCAAAAAATCAAAGTCCACGTTACTGGATTGCAACAAAAAAAGATGTTGGAAGAGCTTGTATTGAACATCCAGCCCACGATACTTCAAACTGGGAACGCAGATTCGCTTTGAATAGATTGAATCCTAACTGGGAAAATAATTGGAATTTATTTTGTAAGTATATGCCCGAACTACAAGATTAACCCACAAACCTAACCCCCTCTCCCTCGGATGGCAAACCGCCGCCGGTGAGTTTTTTCGAACCCCGCAGTCAGAGAGGTGAAGGGGTTAAGCTTTTTCGAGAGTTCTTATCGCTGCAAATTTATTTATTAACAACACTAATTGAGAATAATTAAAATTATAATTGAAATTGATTACATTTGAACCTTAAATTTTATAGTAATTCATTAAAAAAATATCGAGGTATTAACAATGCTTGAACGAATATCAATAAATCCTAAGATTTGTCATGGTCAAGCCTGTATAAAAGGTACCAGAATCCCTGTCTATCAAATTGTTAGTATGCTTGCAAATGGCGACAGTATCGATGATTTACTTGAAGCTTACCCAACAATTGAACGTGAAGATATTCTAGCATGTTTAGAATATGCTGCATCTCTTGCTGAAGAGCAGATATCTCCGATTGAATCATTAGCCAGTTAAAAATGAAGATACTCGTTGATGAAAATATTCCAATTAAAACTGCAAATGCATTACGGGATTCAGGTCATACAGTTAAAGATATTCAAGGAATCCTGATTAAGATAATTCAGACAATAAATTATGGCAAATGATACAGACTGAAGATATGATGTTAATAACAACAGATAAAGGATTCTCTCAATATAGGAACTATTCGCATTCGGGAATTCTCATAATTCGTTTAAAACAACCCAATCAAGACAAAATACATGATAGAATTATGTATGCGATGAATCAGATAAAAAACAATGACTGGGAAAATTTATTAGTAATAATGCGCGATTCAGTCCAAAGTACTTGGAAATCCAACCTTACCTAATTCAATATTTTACGATATTGAATATATATTCATTACATTAAATTGTTTCTCTGCGACCCCTGCGTTTATCCTCAATCCTCACCACCCCAACTTCTCCCGCAATAGTCTCCCGGCAGACCTGCTGATGGTCAATTCAGTATTTCTTTTGTCTTTCACCTTCATCTTATAACCGCCGCCAAACCAGGCTTCAATGGTTTTTACATAATTTAAGTTCACAATGGTCGAGCGGTGAATACGGAAAAATTTATCCGGGTGCAAACGATTTTGCAGCTCTTCCAAGGTATAATTCACGATAAAGTCAGAATCTGCTAAGTAAGCAAATACGACCTTATCTTCACTCTTAAAATACACGATTTCATCGTCCGGTAGAATATAGATCTTATCGCCAATTCGCGAAGGGATTCTGGTCAGGTAATCTTTGCCTGGCTGCCAACTTTGCAGCAACTGTTTGAAGGTCGACGTCATGTCCTGATCCGGCTGAAGTTTTTCACGGACTTTGTCAACAGCTTCTTCAAAGCGTTCCTTTGAAAATGGCTTAAGAAGGTAATCCACGGCGCGCAGCTCGAATGCCTCAATTGCATATTGATTATAAGCTGTAGTAAATATAATAGCAGGTTGATGCGAAATTAAACGCAGTACATCAATACCTGAGATATCGGTTAGATGAATATCTAAAAAAAGCAGGTCCGGTTTTAGAGAATCGATTTGTTGAACGGCTTCTTTTCCCGATGGATTTGATCCGATAATTTCAACATCTGTAATTTCATCAATCAGATCCTTGAGTCGTTCCAGGGCAGGTTGTTCGTCTTCAACAATAAATGCGCGAATCATGGGTGACTTTCATTTAAAAATCATCATGTTCCTTGCCCTTCGACTCCGCTCAGGGCACTTTGTGATTTACGTTTACAATGGTATAAATATTTCAACGGTTGTACCTTCAGCTTTCTTTGACTTAATCTTCAATAAATCATTCCGATTATATTGAAGGAGCAACCTTTCAGATATATTCGCCAGGGCATTTCCGTCGATTGGAAATTTAGCCAAA